>NZ_JBSQYS010000044.1:0-41438 GCF_055140945.1 Sunxiuqinia sp. | reverse complement strand
TTTAGCTTTTAATGAGTAAGTCATCGGTATTTTATTTTCTAATCCTTTAATTTTAAATTTCCGGTCATCAATCTTCACGGTGTTCTCAAAACAATCATATCCGGCAACCAACCAATCACTCCGTAAGAGGGATACGCTGCCACACTGGAATCTACTCCTCCTGCAGATTCATAGCCATCTGCGTCTAAACTAAAAACTCCATTTCAACCTTCCAAACAGCAATTGTCCGATGTCGCCAAACTCAGAACCGTTTTTGCCGAAAAAGAGCTGGCTGGTGGCCATCAGCTCCAGGTTGTTTTGCAGCGAATAAGTCAGTGATGGGCCAAAGTACCACGAACCATCATTGGGATTGACAATGCCGGAAATGCTTGTGGAAAGCAATGGCGTAACGGAGTAGGAGCATTGTCCGAATAACGAATATTGCGCAAACGAAAGGTATTTGGCTGACAGCTGATTGTTGAAGAAAGGATCAATTCCCCCAGCATTTCCCTTTTTTCCATGGCTATTGTACAGCACACTTGTTTGGAAGTAAAGAGAGCTCGGGAAAGTGTAGTCGGCAGAAATCGATGCGACGGTCGCTTTTTCAGAGCCTAAACTGTTTTCTCTGGGCATGAAATGAGTGATTTCTCCCCGGAATCCCGCACCTCGAATATCGCCTGCCCAGCCGGCGCCAATCACATAGTCAGCTCCAACCCATCCTCCCATAAATTGAAAATCGTAGCTCCATTGAGAGAAATGATAAAGCCCGGCCAAGGCCATCTCATTTTCGTTTTCCCCAATTTGGTAAACCAATTCTGCTGACGAAGTCGTACCGGTGTAGTACTGCACTCTCAGTGCATCGGTTCCCGGGCGTTCTTCATAATCGAAATCAAAATAAGAAAAGGAGTTGAACACGTCATTGGGATTCCACACCAGATTAATTCCCCAGTTAACACGCTGGCGGCCCGCACGAACCTGCCAGTTGCCCGAAATCCAATCAATATAAGCTCGGTCGAACATGGAGTGCATAAACCAACCGTTTCCGTCTATTGGGACAAACGACAGGTCGAAATAACCATTGTCAACATCTACGGTTGATTGATAGGCCGGAAATTTTTTTACAAGACTACCGAACAGAATGCGATTGCGCATTTCCGCCACCACTGTAATTTCATTGCTGGTATACCACTCAAAATTGAGTCGGTTATGTATCGTGTTTGTGGTCAGGTGATCTAAGTTCAAACCCGGAATTTGTTGCTCGGGTGTGTAGTACATAAACAGTTCTTTGACGTAGCCGTTTAGTGTCCAATTTCTCTCTTGGGCAAAAGCCGAAACCGCAAAAATAAGGAGCAGCAGAAGCGTGTAAAAATGTTTCATCGCGTTTTTTTTCTGATCAATTCTTTATTTCGATTGAAAACCGCCAGCCATTTCCATGACGCACATCTTGGTGTATTTGGGATGATCTCCGGCGGCAATTCCAATGGTGCGAAATGCCGTATCCAGAATATTTTTCCGGTGGTTTCTGGAAGGAACACCATCATCAATGAGTAAGTTGACAACCACCCGAAAAGGCGAGTTGTTGCCATAGGTGATATTTTCTGCAAGCTTACCTTTCCAATCTCCAAACTGTTCTACTCGTGTTTGCGGGTTGGAGCCTCGGCGTCCGGTGTGACCAATAGCTCCGGTTTTTTGCTGTTCTTTTACTAAAACATTGGCAGCCTTGCTCAGCCCCTCCGAAGGAGAAAGTAAGGGCAGCGGCTTTTGTTTTTTCATGACACGAATGCATTCAAACAACGCTTTTTTCCCTTCGTGGGTTTTTATTGGAATGGTACCCGGCCAGATAAATAATCGACCATCGAAAGCTTTTAATAGCGGTTCCAGATTCTCTTCAGCGTATTGTGCAGGGTTTGCCCGCACCTTATTCAGTTCGATTAGTACCTGTTTTTCGAAAGCAGTGAGATAAGTGGCACGCTGGATGAGTTGAATGTTCGGTTGCGCTTTGGCATTGAATATGAACAGGCTGAATAAAATCAGGAAGAAAATGGGAAAAATACGTTGGCTCATGATTATCCGTTTTTTCGATCGTCGCTAATTATTTTTCCATCTTCAAGTGTGATCACTCGGTGGGCTTTGTTCACTACGCGTTGATCGTGTGTGCTAAATATAAACGTGATTTCCTCTTGCTTATTGAGTTCCTCCATCATGCTTAGCAAATTCTCTGTTGACTTGGAATCGAGGTTGGCAGTTGGCTCATCGGCTAACACAAAGGTTGGTTTTGATGCCAATGCACGGGCAACCGCCACGCGCTGTTGCTGACCTCCTGACAGTTTCGAAGGCCGACTGTTAATCCGGTCGCCAAGTCCGACTTGGATGAGTAGATCTTTGGCGCGCTGCTGCCGTTGTTTTTTATCCACTCCTTGCATTTGCATGATGAATTCCACATTTTCGAGTGCTGTTAAAACCGGTATCAGGTTGTAAGCCTGAAATACAAAACCGATGTTTTGTAGCCGGAAGTCAATCAATTTTGATGAGCTCAGTTTTCCAATCTCGGTGCCACCAATATTAATATCACCACTGGTTGGTGAGTCTAATCCCCCAAGCATATTCAGAAAAGTTGTTTTCCCCGAACCTGACGGTCCGACAATTGCTGTAAATTCTCCTTTTTCAATGGTCAAATCGATACCATTTAGTGCGTTTACTTTTACTTCAGTGCTGTTGTATATTTTCTTCAGGTCTTTTACTTCTATAACGTTCATGACAATTGGATTTTAGTTATTTGTTAAAGGTCGATTCGAATGGCCTCGGCCGGTTTCAGTTTAAGTGCTTTTAGGGCTGGGTAGATGGCCGCAATAATTCCTGTAATGATGACCATCAGTGCGATTTGCATGGAAACATAAAATGGCAATTGGGTATAAACCAGCGTGTCGAATCCCATCGATTCGTAGGCTGTTGACCAGGTTCCCAAATCAATGCCCTGGTAGCCAAAATAGAAAGTCAGGAGCCATCCCAATGCAATTCCGAACAATCCTCCAACTAGAGAAAGCATCACTGTTTCCAGTAAGATCATGGTGAAAACCCTCGTTTTATTTAATCCGACAGCCATTAGCATCCCCAATTCTTTTTTTCGTTCTAAAACAGCCATTAACATGGTATTAATAATCCCAAAAAGCAGGGCGAGTAAAATGATGCCGATAAAGACAAACATGGTTATTCCAAAGCTGCTTTCAACCAGACTAACTTCAGGCATGATTTCACGCCACGTTTTTATATCCAGGGTTGATAACTCCTCGGTCAATGATGTATTTGTTGATGCTAAATTCTCGTTTTTATCCAGCAAAATTGCAATTTCGTGACTGGCCTGATTATCCAACTGCATAATTCGGCTGATATCCGATTTCCGAACAAATACGCTGGCTTCATCAAAAGCCGTGTTTGATGTTCGGAAAATACCTTCAACCTTAAATGCTGCACCAGTTAAATTTCCTTGCATATCTTGTAAGGTGACAACCACTTTCGACTTCAATTTAACGTTTAGCTTGTTAGCTAGTTCTTCACCAATTACAATCGGGTTTCGTTTCACTTTTTCAAAGTAAGTTCCTTCAATTAGTTTGGTTGAAAGGTTGGTTACTTGTTTTTCTTCTTCAGGATTAATACCTGTAATTTTCACACCGGCTCCGGTTTTTGCCGATTGCGCCATGGTGTTTATAATCACCCGGCTGCTAATTGCTTTTACATGCTCATTAGAGCGGATGATTTGTACCGCTGAGTCTGTATTTGAAATGACGAATTTTTTATCCGGATTATTTAGATATTCTTTGTGGTGAACCTGAATGTGTGAAGCCTCGGTTTTTATGGCTGTGTTGATCCGTTGAACGACCATACCTTTATAAAAAGCCATGTAAAAAATTCCGGAAGCTAAGCCCAGGCAAATAGCAATTAGGATAACCAGGCTTCTGGTTTTATTGCGCCAAATGTTTCTCCAAGCAACTGCTAGTATCATGATTTCAGTTTTTTTAGGTTATGAATGAAGTGCTTTGGTTAGCTTTAAACGGTAGGTTTTAAATAATGGGTAGAGGTAGACCACCATGGTTAAAATGAAGATGATCAATACTTGGCGCGCGAAAATGAACCATTTTGCTGAAAAGTACATGACCGCCTCCAGTCCAAATTGTTCGTAAGCTTTTGCTGCTTCTCCCGTAAGAGGAATAGGATGATAAACCAGGTAGATGATAAACGGTAATGAAATGGCAAATCCGAAGATAACACCAACCAACCCAATTAGCGTTGTTTCGTAGAAAAGGATTTTGCTTAGCCTGCTTTTTTGCATGCCTATTGCAATCATGATTCCCATTTCTTTCCGGCGTTCGGCAATCATCATAATTACCGTCCCAAATATGCCAAAGCCGACAAGAGCATAAAGGATTCCCTTGGTCAGGTAGGCTCCTGAACGATCAGCTTCAATCATATTTTTAGTCACCGGATCCATTTCATCCCAAGTCATAATTTCGTAACGATCTTTCAATTCTGTTTGCAGTTGATGCTTGATTTGATCGACTTTGGAATAATCGTCAATCATGAGTACCAGAGAGGTGAGTTTTTCCGGCACTGAAAAGAATTCCTGTGCGGCTTTGATATCAATATATCCACCGAGATTATTCATTGCCGGGGAGGGGAATTTCAGAATTCCTTTTACCGGAAATAATGCTGCGGCACTGGCTCCATGGTAGCCTTGGCTGATTAAAACCACGGTGTCGTTCACATCAACTCCAAGGTTTTTGGCCAGGTTTAAGGGCAATAGGATTCCATCATCTCCCTGTTTCAGGTATTGGCCTTTTTCAATCCAATGTGACAAATTGGTCATCTGATCTTCTTTCGTTGGATCGATGCCGATTAAAGCTGCTCCCTTGGTGCTATTCCCATACGACATGAGCGTAAATGATTCCAGTCGCGGGACGTAGCTGGTCAGGTGCTGATTTTCTGACAGAACCTCGATTAGCGAGTCATTGGGTTGAAAGGTGTATTCAATGGTTTTATTATCCCAATAATCGTTTTGGTGAATTTGAATATAACCCGAATAGAAACTGACAACATTGTCGATCATTTTCGAATAGGTGCCTTCCTGCATCGATGTCATGAATGTACTGAGCAGAACACCAAAGAAAATAGATGCAACGGTAATGAATGTTCTTCTTCGGTTTCTCCAGATATTCCGCCAGGCTATTTTTAAATTTGTTTTCATTACAATCTAAGTTGTGAGTAGAATTAGCGTAACCTTTTCATATTTTGAATGGAGAAGAATGATTCGTTCAGATCAACGTTGAAATCAATCTCGTCAAAAGTCATGATTGTTTTATGACCTTCTTCGTTTGCCGGTATCATTTCCAGGTGAGTAGGGATCTCCCGGTCATCCATCATTTTAACATCGGTGAGAATTTCAGTATTGACAAGCATGTCATCTTCGTCAAAGTATTCAGCCTTCAACCACAGCAGCTTCTCTTTTGAAACCCACATATAAATCTTTCCCCAAACCACTGCAGCATCTTCGTTCGGAATCAGCTCAATCTTGTAGCACTCGTATCCTTCAATTGTTTCTTTGCCAACGAGTGAGTGCTCATAGTCTTTGACCAGCGAAGATTCTTTTACCAGATCATCGTTGGTAAAGTCCGATCCCATCCAGCTTTGCATCATCATGGAAGGCGGTATTTTAATCATCCGGTCGATATTGGGCACCCAGTTCCACATTTCGTTGTGGCGTTTCAGGAAAACTTGCCCTTTTTCCTTGGCGGGAGCGGTTATTAAAATTAGCGAGTATTCATTGCCAAGGGTCCAGTTTTTCATGGAAATGGTTCGTTCCCATGATGGTCGTTTAATGGTCATCGTAATTTCACCGATACTGGAAGTGCCTCGGAGTTTTTCATCGGCTTGACGAACAATTTCTTTAATGTCGATATCCTGAGCTGATGAAGAGACTGCAATCAGGAGGAGAAAAAAGATGTTTGTAATTGTTTTCATGGCTGTTTGTTTGTGTTGGTGTCAATAATTCGGTGTATCGTTGAGATTATTTTTTCGACAAGTTGGTCGATGGGGAAGATGTCCGGGGTAACTACCGCGTAAAGCATGGCGCCTTCTAACATACTGCCGATGGCCATCAGATCACCTTTCGGGTCCTGACTTCCTTTGGTAACAATGAAGTTGTACATCATGGCCATCACTGGTTTACTGCGATCGATAAACTCATTCGACAGACTATCAGTAACAACAGGTTGGAGCATTAAAGAATAATAGAGTTTCCAGTAGCGTGGATTTTGTTTGACCAGTGCAAAGCTTTTTCGAATGAAAGCATAGAATTCTTCATCAGTAACCTTGTTGTCCTGGTTGACATCGAAACCCCCGAAAAACTCATCAAATCCATTGTATATAATGTCTTTTAGAATGTCAAATTTGCTTTCGAAATAATTGTATGCAAGTCCTTTCGAAATTTTCGCCTTTTGGGCAATTTGGCTGATTGACGTGGCATGAAATCCATTTTCAGCAAATAACCCTAATGCCGTTTCTCTGATGAGCTTCTTCTTTTCGTTCCTGAGTTTTTCAAGTTGTTCTGAGCTACGAGGCATGGTGTTTTGTTTATGATTGAACGTTCGGTCAAATATAAAATACAGTTATTTTATGCGCAACTATCCGGTGTTAAGTAAATGTTAAAATGACCGACCGGTCAATTTAAGTGATGAAATCGTTTTTTTGTGCGGATATTGATTGTGAGGGAAATTTTTTAGCTGGAAATCTACCATTCTGATTCGCTTTTTATTCATTTCAGTTATCTTTATGGCAATCTTTAAAAACCAACTAACAGAATAAACATGGATAATACCCGTAGAAATTTTGTCAAGCAATCTGCTGTAGTTGCAGCCGGAATAGCAGCGTTTCCAACGATTATGAACGCGGGCTGTGCTTCACCAAACGAGAAAATTACTGTTGGATTAATTGGATGCCGGGGTATGGGATTCAGCGATCTCCAATCATTTTTGAAAAACAAGGAAGTTGAATGTATCGCTCTTTGTGATGTTGACCAGCGAGTACTGGATAAACGTGCTGAAGATGTTGAAAAGCTGACCGGAAAACGTCCCCTCTTATATAACGATTTCAGACAAATTATTGACAATAAGGATATTGATGCGGTAATTGTTGGAACTCCTGATCATTGGCATTGTCTACCTATGGTTTATGCCTCGCAAGTTGGAAAACATGTTTATGTTGAAAAGCCTCTTGGAAATACCATTGAGGAATGCAATGTGATGGTGGCTGCGCAAAAACGATATGGAAATGTAGTTCAGGTAGGGCAGTGGCAACGAAGTCATCAGCACTGGAATGATGCTGTGGAGTATTTGCATGCTGGAAATATCGGGCGTATTCGCTCAGTAAAATCATGGTCTAATGTTGGTTGGAAGAATTCCATTCCGGTTGTTCCTGATTCTGACGCTCCTGATGGGGTAGATTACAATATGTGGTTGGGACCCGCTCCTGATCGGCCTTTTAACAAGAATAGGTTTCATTTTACTTTTCGATGGTTTTGGGATTATGCCGGCGGATTAATGACTGACTGGGGGGTTCATCTGCTCGACTATGCTTTGTTTGGGATGAATCAGTATGTCCCCAAATCGGTAACAGCTGTGGGCGGAAAATATGCATTTCCCAAAGATGCTATGCAGACACCGGATACCATGTCAGCTGTTTTCGATTTTGGCGATTTTGGGTTGATTTGGGATCATACCATTGGAATTTATGGAGCCAACTATGGAGGCCGCGGGCATGGCGTTGCTTTTGTGGGAGAATATGGCACGTTGGTCGTTGATCGAAATGGTTGGGAGGTTATCCCAGAAACAAGAAGTACAAGTGCCAAGGAAGGGTATGATGGGGTGGAATTGCATCATGCGGTTGGAAATGGATTAGATTTGCATGTTCAAAATTTTCTGGATTGTATAAGAACAGGGAATAAACCTAATTGTGATATTGAAACCGGAGCACATATTGCCCGCTTTGCACACTTGGGAAATATCTCATACCGTTTAGGACGTAAAGTAAACTGGAATTCGGAAAAACAAGAGTTTGAAAATGATGCCGAAGCGAATCGATTGGTAAAAGCAAATTACCGATTGCCCTGGACTTTGCCAGAAATTTAAAAGGGAATTCGGACTCAAGAAGAGCGTTAGGTGTCCGATGTTTCGTATTTCTTTATTTGGCCTGCTACTATTTCCATCAACCATTGTGGGGTTGAAGTGGCACCACATATTCCTACTGAATTTTCACTGGAAAACCAGTTGGGATTTAGTTCGTCAGGATTTGAAATAAAGTGACTATTCGGGTTGCTTTGTTTACAAACTTCAAATAGAAATTGAGCATTGGAACTTTTCTTGCCACCAACAAAAACGATCACATCATGTTGGTTGGCAAATTCTTTCATACGGGGAACCCGATTGGCAACCTGTCGGCAAATGGTATCTTTAATGGTTATTTCCTGTTTTGAGTTTTGTTTCAGTTCGGCTGCTATTTCATTGAATTTTTCGAGTGATTTGGTGGTTTGTGAAAACAAGTAAGCCGGCTTTTCAGGATCTACTTCAGATAGATCATCTTTGTTCTCAACAATGATAGCTTTATTATCAGTTTGTCCATCCAGACTCACTACTTCAGCATGTCCTTTTTTCCCAAACAAGATAATTTGTCCATTTTTTTTGTTCATTTCTTGGGCAGCCTTTTTAACCCGCTGCTGAAGTTTGAGAACCACCGGGCAGGTCGCATCAATCAGTTCAATATTGTTTGCTTTGGCGTATTCGTAAGTTGAAGGTGGCTCACCGTGAGCGCGAAGGAGCACCTGACAATTTTTGAGGGTGAAAAATATTTCTCGGTCAATGGTGATGAGCCCCAGCTCTTCAAGCCTTTCTACTTCCATTCCATTGTGTACAATATCACCCAGACAATAAAGTTTGCCACTCTTGTCAAGTGTTTCTTCAGCCTTTTTGATGGCGTTTACAACACCAAAACAAAATCCTGATTTATGATCAATCTCAATCTGCATTAAACGCTAAGTTTCAAATTTCAAGTTTCAAAAAACACTCCTGATCTCATCGGGGATTCTTTGGCTGGCAAACTGAAAGTTTTGCAGCTATGTACGACTAGTCCTCTGCGATTTCCTTTACTTTTTCAATCACCCATTTTAATTGCTCTTCCCGACTGATCGTGCTATTGTCAAGAATCAAAGCATCGTCGGCTTGCTTTAGCGGACTTTCTTTTCTCCCCGAATCAATACGATCGCGATCTTGTACATTTTTCAATATTTCGTCAAAGCTAACTTGCTTGCCTTTTTCTGTCAGTTCATCATACCGGCGTTGCGCACGAACTTCCGGGCTGGCAGTCATAAATATTTTCAACTCTGCATCAGGGAAAACAACTGTGCCAATGTCGCGACCATCCATAACAATGCCCTTGTTTTTTCCCATTGCTTGCTGTTGCCTAACCATGGCCTGACGAACTTCGCGAATGGTTGCAACAGGGCTAACGTGATTGGCTACCGGAAGTTGACGAATTTCGTCTTCCACGTTTTCTCCATTCAAATAGGTATCATTCTGTTTGGTAGCCTCATTAAACCGGAACTCAATTTTTATTTCTTCCAAACGATCAATTAAGCCTTGTTCATCCACTTTTCCATGGCCTGCTAATTGGTTGCGTAAAGCAAATAAAGTAACAGCCCGGTACATTGCTCCACTGTCTAAATAGATGTACCCTAACTGTTTGGCAAGTTGTTTGGCTACGGTGCTTTTTCCACACGAGGAGTGGCCATCAATGGCAATTACAATTTTATTGTTGTCAGCTTTTTGATTCATGTTGACAAATATATTGTTTTTCGATGGAAGAAATTGTTCTACGCGCAGAAATAGAACCGGTCGTTAATTGTTACTGAAAATTGTTTCAATTCGGTGTGAACTTTATGATTCAGATGGCTGCTTCTGAAGTTGAATAAATTCAGCTAGTTGAAACTATTATGCAAGTTGATAGCCACTGAAATATGATTACTGGTTGCTGCCAAATGATAGCGTGCTGATCCGTAGTTGAAGTGAAAGCGGTTTATTTTAAACCCAAATCCCCATGAAAAACCGACTGTTGATGCCTTGTCTTTGAAAAGTAATTCTTGTCGCCTTTGGTAATTGTATCCGGCGCGTACTGTGAAATTTTCGGAAGGGAGCAATTCAACACCAAGAACGAAATGTCGTAGGAATTTCTTGCCAAAATTGTCTTCTTCAATTGTTGTTTCAAAGCCATTGTCAACTTTTTCTGGTTGAGCCAAAGTCCATTTTTGTAAGTGCTGTAAGGTAGCAGTCAGACGGAATGGGGCGTGAGCCAGTCTCTTTGAAACCCCCAGCTGGACATCAAATGGAATAGACTCACGATTAGCTCCTTCGTAGTAAGTCGTTATTTGCCCTCCCATATTTTTAAGTACAAGAGCAATATTGGTCAGTTTATCCAGGCTGGCATAGCTAACGCCGGCATCAACGGCCAACCCAAATGACTGGTACGCTTCAAACGACGATAAAATTGGTTTTAAGGTAGCACCAACCTGAAACCGATTAAATTGCTTAGCCCAGATAATGTTTAGCGCATATTCTGATGCATTGAAAGTTCCACCACGCTGCCCGACTTCGTCAGCATAAGTAAATTTTCCATAGTTGATATAATGCATTCCCAAGGCAAAAGTTCCAATGTCTCCATAATCTTTTGCAAACGAGGCATAGCCAAACTTAATATCATCAAAATAGCTGACGTAGTTCATCAACAGTTTCTGGTTCATGGATGGGTGTAGCAAGGCCGGGTTGTTATAGGCGACATTTAAATCGGCAGAGTCGTTAATTGCTACCTGATTGCCCCCAAGTGCTGCCATGCGTGCCGAGTTTGGCAAATTTAAAAACTCGTAAGTTGATTCACCTCCTACTTGAGCGTTCGAGCTAAAAGCTGTGAATAATAAAAATGAAAGTAAAATGAGCTGTCTGGTCATCATCCCTGTGGGCTGGTTTTACATCTAACGGCAAAGTTATTTTTTTATTTTAACAGCAAGATAGTTTTTAAAGAATTTTCCCAAACAATCGACTTTGCAGAGTTTGTAAGTAGTGCGAATAATTTAGTGTCATGTTTTGAGTCTTTAACAATTTGTGATAGAAGCGAAACCGAAAACATCAAATAGGTCCGTGACCTTAGAATATTGATGTTCCTTTTTTGTTGATTTTGGATTGAAAGAGAGAGCTTATTTCTCATTGACACAGGTATTCACTTCAAGGAGTTTTGGTTCTGGTAATTGAAGGTGTTGATAGGATTTTGAATTTCTGTGATGATTTGTTCAACTTTAAAAGATGCTCGAAATTATAATGTTTGTTAACAGAATAATGCGGTTCATTTTTTATTTTTATTTTTGCAAGAGATGAAACGAGCACTGGTCTTCATACTATCCGTATTTTATTTGCTGGTTACCGTTGGGTTGGCAGTTCAAGTACAATATTGCTCGGGCGAAATTGCATCTGTACAGCTTTTTTCAGAAACAAATTCTTGTTGTGGCGAAGAGAGTTCCTGTGATACAGACTGCTGCCACAATCAATCTCAGGTGATTCAGTTTGAAGAACAACAAACACTTCTGTGTAATTCTAGGCTGAATGTAGAACAACCGACGTTTCAACAGACTGTTTCTACCTTGGATTATTCGCCTGATTTTTCTACGAAACAGGATGCCCCAATCATTATAAATATTTTTTATCCACAACCAAACGAGCCGGTTTGGTTACTGCATTGTTCCTTGGTTTACTACGGTTAGCTTTTAATCGATCAACACTTAACGGGCCTTTAATTTTGATGGCCCGAATAGTCTTATGGTATCAATTAAAAACTAACAAAATGAGAACATCAATTTTATTTTCAGTTATACTTGGCCTGTTTTTTTCAGTGGCCGTTTTTGCCGAAAATGGCGAAAAGAAGAAAAAAGTAGAAACTCTTGAATTTGAAGTTTCCGGAGTTTGCGGTGCGTGTGAAAAACGTATTGAAAAAGCGGCCTTAATAAAAGGCGTAAAAATGGCTGAATGGGACAAACAAACCCAAAAAATCAAAGTTATTTATTCCACAAAAAAGACGGATGAGAAAGCCATTCATCAGGCCATTGCGAAGGCCGGGCACGACACAAAAAAAGTGAAAGCCACCGATGAAGCTTACGCTCAACTAAACGATTGTTGCAAGTACCGCGACGGAGTAGAAATTCACTAATTCAATTCAATATGATTCAAAAGGGATGGCTAATTTCCCTGCTACTCGTATTTCCGTTTTTCGGATTGGCGCAGCTTGCTCCAAACTTGGTGGAAGGAAGTGTAGCAGAGAGAACAGAAGATGGGAAAACGGCGCCGCTCGTTGGTGTAAACGTGTATTGGGAAGGCACTTCGATTGGCACCAGCTCGGACAATACCGGGCAATTTATCATTGAACGGACCAATAAAACCAACCAACTGGTGTTTAGTTATATCGGTTATCGCAACGACACATTGGAGGTTAACACCGACAAAATTCCGGTGGTGGTGATGGATGCTTCGCGCGAGTTAGGCGAAGTGGAGGTTGTACACCGACAGAAATCGACGGAGATCTCCATGCTTGGCTCCGTCAAGGTGGAGCATATTGGGGAGAAGGAGTTGTGTAAAGCAGCCTGCTGTAATCTGAGTGAAAGTTTTGAAACCAGCCCAAGTATCGACGTTTCGTTTACTGATGCGGTAACCGGGTCGCGCCAGATTCAGATGCTGGGGCTGGCTGGTCCATACGTTCAGATGACCCGTGAAAATATACCGGATATGCGCGGACTGGCTTCAATTTATGGGTTGACACTCGTTCCGGGAACCTGGATTGAGAGCATTCAGCTGAACAAAGGAACGGGTTCGGTGGTGAACGGTTACGAAAGTATTGCCGGGCAAATCAACCTCGAAATGAGAAAGCCTGAGGTGGCGGATCGGCTGTATTTGAACTTGTTTGCCAATGCGGAAAGTCGTTTGGAGGCCAACCTGAACCTGGCCCATCGGTTTAAAAATGAAAATTGGTCAACAGCCTTGTTGTTGCATGGAAAGAACAATTCTGGAAAGCTTGATCACAACAATGACGGGTTTATGGATATGCCGATCGGCAGCACGTTTACCGCACTGAACCGCTGGACGTATAACGGCGGGCAGGGAATCCATCTGCAATTTGGCATCAAGGGGTCGGCCATGACCAGTGAAGGAGGGGAATTGGATTTTCAACCTGAAGATGCTCTGATGACTAATGGTTGGGGAATGAACGTTGATGTGAAGCGACTGGAAGGCTGGGCGAAAATAGGCAAGGTGTTTTACGATCTGCCATGGAAATCAATGGGTTTACAACTGGCTGCAACAACACATGAGCAGGATAGTTATTTTGGTTTGAATGCCTATCACGCGGAGCAGCAATCGGCCTATGCCAATTTCATTTATCAGAGTATTATTGGGAACACCAACCATGAGTTTAAAACAGGTGCCTCACTTCAGTATGATGATTTTCGAGAAACCTTGAATGACACAATATTCAACCGCGAAGAATCGGTGCCGGGCGTCTTTTTCGAGTATAGCTGGTTACCGTCCGACGCGTTTAGTTTGGTGGCAGGTATACGGGCTGATTATCACAATTTGTATGGCGCATTTCTAACGCCACGCCTGCATGTTCGATACGCTCCGGCAGAACAAACGGTGTTGCGGCTTTCGGCCGGGAGAGGGCAGCGCACAGCCAGTGTGATCAGTGAAAATAGTGGCATACTGGCCAGTTCGCGTCAAATTGTATTTCAGGGTAAAGCCAATGATTATCCTTATGGATTTGGTCCCGAGGTAGCCTGGAACTATGGGCTAAACCTGACTCAAAAGTTTGAATTGGGGTATCGTCCCGGAAGCATCAGCTTTGATTTTTACCAGACTGATTTTTCAAACCAAGTAGTTTTGGATTTGGATCAAGATCCACAGCAGGCCTTGTTTTTTGAGTCGAATGAAAAATCTTATTCCACCAGTTTTCAGGCGCAACTTGACTATGAGCTGGCTCAACGTTTGGATGCGCGTCTGGCTTATCGTTGGTATGATGTAAAAACGACCTATCAGCAGGGTTTGTTGGCGAAGCCGCTATTGGCCAGTCATCGGGCATTTCTTAACCTGGCTTACGAAACCCGTAATTCGTGGAGCTTTGACTATACCATTAATTGGCAAGGCGAAAAGCGGATTCCAAATACGGTTTCTAATCCTCAGGAATTTCAACGAGATGGTTATTCACCCGATTTTTTTCTGATGAATGCACAGGTTAGCAAAAGTTTTAGTGAATGGTTTGAGATTTATGTGGGAGTTGAAAATCTGACCGGCTACAAACAGCATAATCCGATTATAGCCAGCGATCAACCGTTTAGTCCTTATTTTGACAGCTCATTGATTTGGGGTCCCATTTTTGGACGGAAATCGTATGTTGGTCTCCGTTTTAGAATTCAGTAAGAGAACGGTTTTCTGCCTAAAAAGGGATGCGTAAATAGTAGATATAATAGAGATAAGCCACTTGGATTACTTAAGTCCCAAGTGGCTTATCGCTTTTTCCCATCGAATATCTTGAATTGCTGACGCTCTTAATTTTCCTGAGCAAGCTCAATTTTCCATAATCCCCGGAGTTCGTTTAATTTGTAGCCTGTGGCCTTGTCGTTGGGGTAAAGTGCTTGCAGCTTTTCGTAGGTGTCAGGCTGAATGGTCTCTGCTGATCCGTGACATTGCAGGCAAGCCGGCATTGCCGTTCGGATTGGTTTATAGTAAATAGCCTGCGATTTAACCACAACCAGCGTATCTTTCAGAACATCCTGTTGGGTTGCCCAGTTCCAAAGTTGCTTGTCTGTTGCTGTTTTTAGGCTATTCCCCGGATTTCTGTTCTTATCCGAAACGCGAGATATCGTGCAGTTGAAATGGTTGCTCAGACTGTCGGTAATTGAGGAGGCTTGCAGATTGCAAAATTCCACCGCGTAAAGACCGCCGCCTTTTTTCATGGCGCCCGAAACATGAGATAGTAAGGAGGTTTGTGCTTGTGCCGAAATGTGGTCGCCGATTTTCAGAAGTCTGGAGTAAGCTTCTGCATCCATTTCATTTTTAGCGTTTCTTTGCCCGCAAGAAAAAAGCGTTAAGCTGATTAGGATTGAAATTGAAAAGAACAGTTTTTGTTTCATTTTCTGAATTTTAGTCGATTCGTTTTGTCAATACCTACGAAGAGTGGATTCATTTGGGTTACGCGCAAAAAAAAAGAGTAGATCTTTATCTACCCTTTTCTAACCTAACTAAACCAATAAAACTAATCAAACCTAAACTTATGAAATAAAATCTATCACAAAGATATGTTGAAAAACACAAATTTGTGTTATGTGAATGTTAAAAAACATGTTTCGCAGTATTTTTTTGATTTTGTTCAATGTTGAAAAAAAAAAGAGTAGATCTCTATCTACCCTTTTCTAACCTAACTAAACCAATAAAACTAATCAAACCTAAACTTATGAAATAAAATCTACCACAAAGGTAAGCTGAAAAACACGATTGTGTGTTAAGCGAATATTAAAAAACGTGCTGTAGAACATTTTTTAACAAATGAATTATTTGTAGGGTACGAAAAAGGGTGCTTCCAATCAGAAGCACCCTTTTGAGGATTAATCAATATCTTATCTATTTCTTTTTGCCTTTACCTTTTTCGTCTCCGGCTATTGAGTCTCGCATAGACGTGTCGGCCATGATATTTTTGTATTTCATGTAATCCATAATTCCCAGATTACCGAGTTTAAATGCTTCTGCAATTGCCAAGGGAACTTGAGCTTCAGCTTCGATTACTTTGGCACGCATTTCCTGCGCCATTGCAATCATCTCTTGCTCTAATGCAACAGCCATTGCGCGACGCTCTTCTGCTTTCGCTTGGGCAATATTCTTATCAGCATCAGCTTGGTCAATTTGTAGCCCTGCTCCAATGTTTTTACCAATGTCGATGTCGGCGATATCAATCGAAAGAATTTCGAATGCAGTACCCGCATCCAATCCTTTGTTTAGTACAACCTTGGAAATAGAGTCTGGATTTTCCAGCACCGCTTTGTGGGTGTGCGATGAACCGATAGAAGAAACAATGCCTTCGCCAACTCGCGCCAAAATAGTGTCTTCTCCTGCACCTCCAACCAGCTGTTTGATATTGGCACGAACAGTCACCCTTGCTTTGGCTATGAGCTGAATGCCGTCTTTGGCAACTGCAGCAACCGGAGGTGTGTCAATTACCTTAGGGTTCACCGACATTTGTACAGCCTCAAATACATCGCGGCCAGCCAGGTCAATAGCAGTGGCCATATTAAATGTAAGATCAATGTTGGCTTTTTCGGCCGAAACTAATGCGTGAACAACCATGTCAACTTTTCCGCCTGCTAAATAGTGAGCTTCAAGTTTGTCGCGGTCTAACTTAATGCCGGCTTTGGTTCCTTCAATTAAAGCACGAACAATTACAGAAGGGGGAACCTTCCTGAAACGCATCAGGAACAGTTGCATAAGTGAGATACGAACTCCGGAAACTAAGGCTGAAAACCAAAGTCCGATTGGTATAAAATACAGGATGATGATGAGTAGGACAAAAATCCCAACAACTAATCCTAAAGTTCCAAAATATTCCATTATTTATTGATTTATTGGTTCAACAATTACTTGCGTTCTTAAAACTTCAATAACCTTGATTTTGACATGTTGATCAACAAAGCCCCCTGCGGATTTGGCTTCCATGCTAAGCTTGTTTATTTTGACCCTTCCTGTAGGAGCTAGTCTTCCGAGGGTTATTCCTTCATCACCAACACGAATAAGCTGCTCATCTATTTTGTCGATATGACTATCGATTTCAGAATTCAAAAGCATGTGTTTACCTGTTTTACTTTGAAAAAGTTGGTAGACAATGATAGGGGAGGCAATGATAACGAAAGCGAGTGTGATAATTCCCACTAAAACACCATAAGTATCAAAAGCTAAATAAACACTTGCACCAAGTAAAACGACACCCCCAATTCCGGCAATGGTGATTCCCGGGATCACAACAAATTCTAAAAGCAATAGCAGAATTCCCAGTAAGATCAGGAATAAGATGATTAGAATGGTCATTTGTTTTTTTTTTTTGTTAATCGATGGTGGCCGTTAATTCTCGGGCAACCAAGGCGTTCTTTAGTGGACTAAGGTAAGTAAAACTTCCCTTTTTAACATCACATTTTCCTTTATAATGTGTGATTAAAGTGCATTGGGTTGCTTGCTCGGCATCATGCTCACAGACTTTTATCAGGGCATCAATCACATAATCAAAGCTATGGTTGTCATCATTATGAAGAATGAGAAACCGGTTATTCTTCCATTCTGTCTTATTATCTTGTTCCGGTTGCTTTTTTGTTTGTTCTCCTGGCTTCATTTTGTTCTCCATATTATCCTTCAGTAATACTTCGGGCTTCTTTTACAGGTATTCGGGTTCCGTTTTTATAGGCCGCAATAAATGCGTCTTTAACTCCTTCAGTTCGCACTTGAGATTGCATTTGCAGTGCATCGTCGTACGATTTCAGTTCACCAACAGTATAAACTGTGACTCCATTCTCGTCGGTATATTGATCAATGCGACGAATGACCGACAATTTTTCAAATAAACGTTGAACCCAGTCAGGAGGTGTTTTACTATAAGCGCCAATTTGTATCTTATAGGTTACCCCATGGTCAGCTGTCGCGGGTTCATCAGGCATCAAGTTTTTAACAAGGCTATCGGGCAATACCACTGGCTTTTCAGCTTCCAGCTTCTTGATGCGTTCTGCTTCGCGAGCTTGCCGAATGCTGTCCTCCAGAGTCTTAATTTTTTTACTGAACGACTGGATGTCCTCCTGGCCAGCCTGCTCCCAATAATTGATTTCCCTTTTCCGGGCCTCAAAATATTGTTCGTTAATAGCTTGGTTTTTAGAGTAAGTTTCTTTTTCTAAAGTAAGAATTTTATTGGCAATGTCCTCTTTTTCGTTGGCTAAAGCTGAATGATATTTATCACGAAGATTGTTTGTTTTTGTCAATATTTGATTCAGTTCCTGCTCGTTTTGCCAAGCTTGAATAAAAGCCTGAAGTGACTTAGAGTTTTTAAAATGCTCAATTTTCAGATACTTAATGGTTGAATTAATCTGGAAATTGATCAGGCTATCTTCCAGCCCGGCTGGTATCTCTATTTTAATCGGCTTTTGTTTTTCAAGCGTGTCAATTTTTTGTATTTCCTCTTCTTTAACGTCTTGCTCAATGTCAACTTGCTGTTCCGGTTTGCGAAACGGATTAATTTGCTTTTCAGAAAACTCAATCAGCTCATCCAGGTTTGTCGAGCGCTTTACCCGGTTTTTAGCTTCATCATCAAACTGTTTGTAGTAGCTGAGTGCTTCGGTGTAATTTCCTTCTGCATGAAAGCATTGTGCGAGGTAGTACAGGCTTTTTGCAGGTGTATCTTTTCCCAATGATATTTGCAGTGCTTCTTTTGTTTCACGTCCAAACTGTTCGGTTTCGGCCAGGCACACGCCCAGGTAGTAATTTAACTCTTTATTCTGGGGATACAAATGAACCAGATCCTTGAAATAGGGCAGAGCTTCGGTGTATTTTTCTTCTTCAATTAAATCCTTCGCCAGCTGTTCCGGATCGTTTTGTGCAAGGGCTGTTTTTCCGAAGAAACAAAGGCCGACTAAAAACAATAAAAGAAATGAAGTTGTTCTGTGAAAAGTTGTCATGTTTATATGCATAATGGCGATATCGTTTTCGATCTAAAATTACAAAAAATGTTGAAAGCTAATTTTTCTTTAACTGTTAAGTTTTTGTTCGTTTTTCAACTCGTATTAAACTGAAATTTATCATTAATTCAAGTATATTTGTCTAATTAAAGCAAAAAAATGTATGGCACTTCTGAACAAAGGTGATGTTGCACCTGAATTTAAAGGACTTAATCAAAATAATGAATCCGTTTCTCTGTCTGATTTTAGAGGCAAGAAATTAATTTTATACTTTTACCCTAAAGACAATACGCCGGGATGTACGGCTGAATCCTGTAATCTGAACGACAATTATGATGCCTGGATTGAAAAAGGCTATGAGGTTGTGGGCGTTAGTCCGGATAGCGTCGATTCTCACAAAAAATTTGCGGATAAGTTCGGCTTCAATTTTAACCTGATTGCCGATACGGAAAACGAAATTTTGCAGGCTTATGGTGTGTGGGGCGAAAAAAACATGTATGGTCGAAAATACATGGGAGTTATTCGCACAACCTATGTGATAGATGAAGAGGGTGTTGTTGAAGAGGTATTTAAAAAGGTAAAAACAAAAGATCACACAAATCAAATAATCAAAGCTTTAGACTTAGCATAGTATGGCAAAAGAAGAATCAAATGTAAATAAAGAGAAGCTGAAAGCCCTTCAGCTTACAATGGATAAAATTGAAAAAAGTTACGGCAAAGGTGCCATCATGAAGATGGGTGATCGTGCTGTTGAAGACGTTCCTGCAATTTCATCAGGTTCAATTGGATTGGATATTGCCCTGGGAGTTGGTGGATTTCCCAAAGGCCGGGTAATTGAGATCTATGGGCCGGAATCATCTGGTAAAACAACCTTGGCAATCCATGCGATTGCTGAAGCACAAAAGGCTGGAGGTATCGCGGCCATTATTGATGCCGAACATGCATTTGATCCTTACTATGCAAAAAAATTAGGTGTTGATACCGATGAATTGTTGATCTCTCAGCCTGACAACGGTGAGCAAGCCTTGGAAATTGCAGACAACCTGATTCGCTCGGGAGCGATTGATATCGTCGTTATTGACTCGGTAGCTGCCTTAACTCCCAAAGCGGAAATTGAAGGTGAAATGGGCGACTCAAAAATGGGGCTTCAAGCTCGATTGATGTCGCAGGCATTGCGTAAGCTAACGGCCAACATTAATCGAACCAAAACCTGCTGTATTTTCATTAACCAGTTGCGTGAGAAAATTGGAGTCATGTTTGGAAACCCGGAGACAACAACCGGTGGTAATGCCCTGAAATTTTATGCTTCAGTTCGGTTGGATATTCGTCGTATTGGTCAAATTAAAGATGGCGAAGAAGTGATGGGTAACCATACTCGTGTGAAAGTGGTGAAAAACAAAGTGGCTCCACCATTTCGGAAAGCTGAATTTGATATCATGTATGGTGAAGGAATTTCAAAGGTTGGTGAAATCATTGATTTGGGTGTAAATTATAACATCATTAAAAAGAGCGGCTCATGGTTTAGTTACGGCGAAACAAAACTGGGACAAGGACGTGAAGGCGTTAAAAATATCTTGCGCGACAATCAGGAGTTGGCTCACGAATTGGAAACAAAAATTATTGAAGCGGTAGCTACAGCAGCCACGGTTGAATAGTAGAAATGATATTGCAGTGATGTCTGGATGAGGCGCTAAACTGCTTCATCCAGATTTTTTTTGATAAGGAGTGGACTGCTACTGCAACCGTCTTCTGGAAAGATTTCCAGCTTGTTATCATTTAATTTTAAATAGTTGTTTGAATTCGAACTGATCAGGTATTACAGGTCAGGAATCGAGAATCTAATTATCAAGTATGAAAGTGTTGAAATTTGGAGGTACTTCTGTTGGAAGTGCTGAAAACATCCGAAAGGTAAAGGAAATTGTGAAAGGTCAGTCAGGCGACGTGATTGTTATCGTTTCTGCTTTGGGCGGAATAACTGACAAGATATTAAATGCAGCAAAAATGGCTGTCTTAGCAACGGAATATTTCAATACGGAAATTACGGCAATTAAGGAGAGGCACGATGAAGTTGTTGACGCTCTGTTTGACGGCGAACAAAAGGAAAAGGTAAAAGCAGAAGTCAATCAATTGTTGGATGAACTGTCTAAAGTGATACAGGGAGTTTCTATGATTGGAGAGTTAACACCCAAAACCTTGGATAAAATTGGGGGCTTTGGCGAGCGTTTATCTTCCTATATTATTAGCGAATTCATTGAAGGATCGCAATGGGTTGATGCTTCAAAAATGATAAAAACCGATAGCGCTTTTGGCCGCGCCCTGGTCGATTTTAAATTGACGAATAAAAAGGTAAAAAAAGCATTTGAGAATTTTTCAGGTGTTTGTGTTGCTCCGGGCTTTGTTTCAAGCAACAGTGCCGGAGAATTTACAACTCTTGGACGCGGAGGTTCTGATTATACCGCAGCAATTCTGGCGGCGGCATTAAATGTTGAGGTGCTTGAGATCTGGACCGATGTCAATGGTTTTATGACTGCTGATCCTCGCATCATCAGTAAAGCTTACACCATTCAATCGCTGAGTTATTCCGAGGCGATGGAACTTTCACATTTTGGAGCGAAAGTCATTTACCCACCAACCATTTTGCCGGTTTTCCAGAAGGGAATACCCGTGCAAATAAAAAATACGCTGGATCCTGAACACGAAGGAACCTTGGTTCGTCCAAGTCAGCCGAATGGCAAAGACCGCCCAATTAAAGGTATTTCTTCTATTTCAAACATCAGCCTTATTACTGTTCAAGGCCTGGGAATGGTTGGTGTAACCGGTATCTCGAGCCGTTTGTTTGGAGCATTGGCCAAGGAAAATATCAATGTGATTTTGATTTCTCAGGCATCATCTGAAAACTCGATTTCGTTTGCTGTTGACACCCTGAAAGCTGAAACGGCCGAAGAAGCTATTCGAATTGAATTTGATCGTGAGATTGCAGCGCAACAAATCAATAAAATTGAGATTGAGAGTGATTTGTCGATTGTGGCGATTGTTGGTGAAAACATGAAGCATACGACCGGAATAGCCGGCAAGTTGTTTAATACCATCGGGAAAAATGGTATTAATATTATCGCAATTGCACAAGGCGCTTCGGAGTTAAATATTTCCTGGGTTGTAAAGGACTCTGATTTACGCAAAACCCTGAATGTGGTGCACGAATCATTCTTCCTTTCCGAGAATATCGAAGTTAATATCTTTATGCTTGGAATTGGTTTGGTTGGAGGCAATCTGTTAAGTCAAATTCAACAACAACAGGAAAAACTATTGAAAGACAAGCACCTGAAGTTGAAAGTGGTTGGTGTGGCCAATTCGAAAAAAATGTTGTTCGATCGCGACGGAATTAGCATTGATGGGTTTAAAGAACGCCTGGATGCTGAAGGCGAAAGCTCCGGATTGGATGCCTATAAACAGGAAATTATCGATATGAACATATACAATTCCGTGTTTGTGGATTGTACCGCATCTGATGCAGCGGCTGAAGTATATGGGGACTTGTTGAATGCCAACGTTTCTATTGTAACGGCCAATAAGGTTGCAGCTTCTTCGGAATATGAAAATTACCTGAAACTAAAGAAAATTGCCAAGCAAAAAGGAGTCAAATTCCTGTTTGAAACCAATGTTGGTGCCGGACTTCCAATCATCAATACGTTGAATGACCTGGTAAATGCCGGAGATGAAATATTGAAAATTGAAGCGGTCCTCTCAGGAACGCTGAACTTTATTTTCAATACAATTTCAGCTGATGTTCCGTTGAGTAAAACGATTCAAATGGCTAAAGAAGAAGGTTATTCAGAGCCTGACCCAAGAGTTGACCTCAGTGGGATTGATGTAGTTCGTAAACTGCTGATTCTGGTACGCGAGTCAGGTTATCGAATTGATAAAGAAGATGTGATCATCAATAAATTCGTGCCTGATGAGTTTTTCGATGGCAGCATGGAAGATTTCTGGAATGGGATTTCTGGTCTGGATGCAGATTTTGAAAATAAAAGAAAAGTACTGGAAGCCGAAAATAAGTGCTGGCGCTTTGTTGCCAAATACGAAGATGGCAAAGCTGAAGTTGGCTTGCAGGAAATAGAGCAGGGACATCCGTTTTTCGACTTGCAGGGAAGTAACAACCTGGTCATGTTTACATCGGAGCGCTACAACGAGTTTCCAATGATTATTAAGGGATTTGGCGCGGGAGCAGAGGTAACCGCGGCCGGTGTATTTGCCGACATCATTCGGGTATCAAATATCTAACTGAATGAGTTTCCGAAAGCAGATATTATTTAGTCTGTTTGTGGACTGCCTGCATCACCGGATATCATCTCCATTAGTTGTCTGACGATAAAAAGGTCAGGGAACACTTGTTAGATTTTCAGTTAAAACCGGCCATGTTAAAACTGGATCGAATTCAAGAATTTGAAGTGCAGTTACCGGATACGGATGGTTTTCAGGAAAGCGAATTTAAGACTGATCGAACGGAGCAGGTAACAGAAATTGAAGGATAGTAGGACACGAGAACTGCAGAGAGTTAAATTGAAAAAAAAGAAGCACATGAAACGAGCATGTAAAGACCATCACACACAGGAGAATCATTATAAGCGAGTTCCATCGAATACCGTTGAAAATTTTAAATTATAATGACATGAAATATATAATTGTTTTAGGGGATGGAATGGCTGATGAGCCACTGAAGAATTACGGAGGAAAAACCCCTTTACAACTAGCAAATATTCCTGCGATTGATCGCCTTGCCAAACTTGGGCGGTGTGGACAATTGCAGACTGTTCCAGAAGGAATGCACCCGGGAAGCGAGATTGCCAACATGTCGGTTTTAGGCTATGATGTTGCTAAGGTGTTTGAAGGGCGTGGAACATTGGAAGCTGCCAGCATGAGAGTGACCTTGGAGAAAGGTGATTTGGCATTGCGTTGCAACCTGATTAGTGTTGAAGGTGAAAATATTAAAAACCATTCGGCAGGGCATATTTCCAATGAAGAGTCGCATGAACTTATCGATTTTCTAAATGAGAAATTGGGTTCTGAAACGATCATCTTTCACAAGGGGGTTTCGTACCGTCACTTGCTGGTCATTAAAGGTGGTAAAAAGCAAATGGCCTGCACACCTCCGCACGATGTGCCCGGAAAACCGTTTAAAGATTATTTGCCGAAAGCAAAAGAAGATGAAGCAATATCAACAGCTGAATTGCTGAATGAGCTGATTTTGAAATCGATGGAGCTACTGTCGGAGCATCCGATTAACCAAAAACGGAAAGCTGCCGGAAAAGATATGGCTAATAGCATTTGGCCGTGGTCGCCGGGTTACAAACCGCAAATGCCAACGCTGAAGGAAATGTTTGGCGTTGAAAAGTCGGCTGTTATTTCTGCAGTTGACCTGATTCAGGGAATTGGCGTTTACGCCGGCATGGATGTTATCCACGTTGAAGGTGCCACCGGACTTTACGATACCAACTACGAAGGCAAAGCAAAAGCCACAATGGAAGCACTGAAAGATCATGACTTGATCTACCTGCATATTGAGGCTAGCGATGAAGCCGGACATGAAGGCGATGTGGAGCTTAAAACCAAAACGATTGAGTACCTCGATTATCGTGTGGTGAAGTATTTGGTGGAGGAAACCTCCAAAATGGATGAGTCGGTTGCCATTGCTGTTTTACCCGACCACCCGACGCCATGCGCCACCACCGTTCATACGAGCGACCCGGTACCATTCATCATTTATAAACCCGAGGTTGAAGGTGATGGCGTCGAGGCTTATGACGAATTTACAGTTCAGAAAGGCGATTACGGTTTGTTGCACGGCGCTGAATTCATAAAAGCACTAATTAGTTGATAGAATAAAATATAAAATACTGATTTTCGAGAAGGATAGTTTAGGCCGTGGTCGAACAGTCTAAAACTTGAAACTTGAAACTTGAAACTCATAGCATGAAATATTACAGTACCAATAAATCTGTTTCGGAGGTGTCGCTAAAAGATGCGGTAATCAAAGGACTGGCAGATGACAAAGGCTTGTTTATGCCCGAGCGCATTGAAGCGTTGCCGCAATCATTTTTCGACAACATCCACAAGCTGTCGTTTCAGGAAATCTCTTTTGAGGTGGCCAAAAAATTCTTCGGAGAAGATGTTCCTGAGGCCGATTTGAAAGAGCTGGTTTACGATACCCTTTGTTTTGATTGCCCTGTTGTGCATGTGAACGACAACATTTACTCGCTGGAGCTTTGGCACGGACCTACGCTGGCATTTAAAGATGTTGGTGGTCGGTTTATGGCACGTTTGCTTGCTTATTTCCTAAAAGGAAATACTGAGCAGGTCAATGTTTTGGTGGCCACTTCGGGAGATACCGGAAGTGCGGTTGCCAATGGCTTTTTAGGAGTTGATGGCATTCATGTTTATGTGCTGTATCCAAAAGGATTGGTCAGCGAAATTCAGGAAAAGCAATTCACCACCCTTGGGCAAAACATTACGGCCATTGAAGTAGATGGAACATTTGACGATTGTCAGCGGCTAGTGAAAACGGCGTTTCTGGATCAGGAATTAAAAGCCGGTTTGACATTGACATCAGCCAACTCAATCAATGTCGCGCGTTTTCTGCCACAGGCATTTTATTATTTTAATGCCTACGCACGACTTCGTGAAAAGGGAATTACCAATGACATTGTGATGTCGGTGCCAAGTGGAAACTTTGGTAACCTGACTGCCGGTTTGTTTGCCAAGAAAATGGGCTTGCCAATCAAGCGGTTTATTGCAGCGAACAACGAAAACGACATCGTTTATAAATACCTGCAAAGTGGCAATTATGAGCCCCGGGCTTCCGTGTCAACTATTGCCAATGCGATGGATGTTGGCGATCCGAGTAACTTTGCCCGTATTCTGGATTTGTACGATCATTCGCACGAAGCCATTAAGGCTGAAATGAAAGGCTACCGCTATTCGGATGCTGAGATTCGCGAAGTGCTGAAAGCAGTGTATGATCAATACGATTATTTGTCCGATCCGCATGGTGCAACCGGCTACAAAGCTTTGGAGCAAGATTTGGCCGATGGCGAAGTTGGGGTTTTCCTGGAAACGGCTCATCCGGCTAAATTCACGGAAACAGTTGAAAAAATTATCGGTGTTGGAAACGTTCCATTGCCCGAAAAACTAGCTGAGTTTATGAAAGGTGAAAAGCTTTCGATCCCACTCAGCAAAGATTTTGACGATTTCAGAGACTTCTTATTAAAACAAGCATAAAAAAATAAGAGCGACACTTTTCAATAAATGTCGCTCTTGTTATTTCACCTACTGACAGGAAGTGTTGCTAATTGTAACCGCCGAAGAGATAAACTTTCCTGCAAGACGAAATGAATAGCAGTCAAACCGTATTTAATTGATTACTTTTGGCAGATAGCTCATTCGGTGGTTTCTTGAAAAATGGTATCACGAGCTTAAGAATCAGTTATCAATTTAATAGTTAAAAGCATGCCTCTTACAAACAACGACATCCTGAAAAAATTACGAGTAGCGTTGAAATTGCGCGATGATGATATTGTAGAAATATTAGATCTGGTGGATTATAAAATTTCGAAAAGTGAGCTGGGTGCTTTTTTTCGGAAGATTGAGCACCCCAACTATAAACCACTTCAGGATCAAATTCTGCGAAACTTTCTGAATGGTTTAGTTATTTATAAGCGGGGTCCCAAAGAGCAGCCGCCCGAAAAAGATGCAGATAAGAAGGCGGAGTGATC
Organism: Sunxiuqinia sp.; assembly: GCF_055140945.1. Taxonomy (NCBI): domain Bacteria; kingdom Pseudomonadati; phylum Bacteroidota; class Bacteroidia; order Marinilabiliales; family Prolixibacteraceae; genus Sunxiuqinia; species Sunxiuqinia sp. Next base: position 14,861 of record NZ_JBSQYS010000044.1, on the reverse strand, counting down.
GCTGGTTTTCCGTAGTAATTCTCGGTTAAATTAGACACTAAGATTATAGACTAAAAAAGATCCAACTCGCATGAGTTGGATCTTTTTTAATCTCTTTATTTCGGTTGTCGTCTGTTGTATTATTCGATTTTAATTACCGAATCATCGGCTTTTTCATCGCTGGAGTAGGGTTTCTTGAAATCTGCTTGGTTCGTCCCTTTAAAGCGGATTGCCTTGTTGTTACCTGTTAGTTTCACCATCGCTTCGGTGTCAGCTTTAAATACTGAATTGGAGAATGTCAGATTGGTTCCGTCTTCAATTTGAACGGGCTCACCTGATTCAGCGCTTATTTGCAAGTCGGTGAAGGTGCAATTTTCAAGGTCGTTAGCCACAATACCATATTTGCCGTCCATCTTCATATTATTGAAGAACATACTATCGATTTTATGACCGTCGATGCCTTCCATGCGCACCGCATATTGCGAATTGGAAGAGCTGATTTTGTCAAAATAGAAATTCTTAAATGTCGGTACCGAGTCGGTTCTTGGAGCGATAGAGCTGGAGCCATAGAACATATTAATCTTGATGGCTTCGCGTTGAATGCTGTCCATTTTAATATCTTCGAACCAAAGGTTTTCAACCAGACCGCCTCTTCCTTTCATCGATTTTACGCGTAGTCCACGTTCGGTATGTCCAAAGTCGCAATCATGGGCATACACATGATTTACGCCACCCGACATTTCGCTGCCGATAACTACGCCACCGTGGCCATGCTTGGTTTTACAGTCTTTAATGATAATCCGCTGGCTTGGTTTTCCAACACGCCATCCGTCTTCATTTAATCCGGATTTGATCACGATACAATCGTCGCCGGTCGAAAAGAAGCAGTTGTCGATTAATACTTTGGTGCTCGAATCCGGAATAATTCCATCGTTGTTCATTCCAACGGTAATGACTTTCAAGTTTCGGGCAATTACATTTTCAGAATAAACAAAATGAACGGTCCACATGGGGCCAGATCCAATTTCAAGACCTTCAACCAAAATATTTTTACAGTTGACCGTTTGAATTAGTGAAGGGCGAAGATACGACATGGGCTCGTAGGCAAGGCAGTTGCGTTCCTCGGGAGCAACACCGGCCTGCACCTGATCGTAAAGTATGGTGAGCGTTTCTTCTCTTTTTCCACGAGCCATATCCCACCATTTTTCCCCGTTGCCATCAATTCTACCTTTACCGGTTATGGCAATATTTTGTTCGTCGCGGGCATAAATCAGGGGGTGGTAATTCATGCACTCGAGCCCTTCCCACCGTGTGAAGGTTGGTACGGCATATAAATCAATATTGTCGCTAAAAAACAATACGGCACCTTCTTCTATTAAAAGGTGAACATTCGATTTCAACTTCAGGTAGGAAGTTTCCCACTGACCTGCAGGGATTTTAACTGTTCCACCACCTTGCGCGGCGCACTTGTCGATGGTTGCCTGAATGGCTTCCTGGTTGTTGAATCCTTCAGTCGTTTGAGCTCCGAAATCGGTAATTGAAAACACCGCGTCGGGAAAGCTTGTTTGATCAAAGATTTCGACTCCCCAAGGTGTTTCTTCCCGGATGGTTTCAACTGCTGACGGTTTTGGCTGTTGGCACGATTGACTAATAAAAATTACAGCGATTAGTAAGAATAAATTGCGAGTGGTTTTTTTCATGTGATGCATGATAAATGAGAATAATATTCAGATTTTTTTGATTTAGACAAATTTAGCGATATAATCTTGATCTGTCAATTCTGAAAAAGCGAAAACAGTCTATTTTTCGGATGAAGCAATTATCCGAATTTGCTCTGCATGCTGAGTTGCTTGAGCCCTTACCGAAAAAAAATCCGCTACCAATACTTTGGATCGGATCAACTAATTTATGATGTTTTCTTATCGAATTTAAATGTTTTATACAAGTAGCCCATGTATGGAAAGATGATTAAAACCCCAACGATTAAAGCAATTAGTAACTGTAACTGCACTTGCTTTGGCGCGGCGGCACTTTGCATGGTAATATCAGTGCCGTCGTTAATTTTAACCAACACAGGAAACTGGATCGCAAACCAACCCATCACGATCATCGAGGTTTGAAAAGCTGCAATGATCCGAACTTTGGTTCGTCTGTTCTGGTTGAGATATATCCATAAAAACGGCAAGGCGATCGTGGCCAGAATGAAACAGATCATGCTGGGAATTGAATGGTAAAACTCGTAAAAAAGCGGATGTCCTTCAATTTCGGCAGTAGCAAAAACCAAGGCTCCTGAGCCAACCAGCGCAATAAGCAAGTATTTCCCAATACGAGTGAAACGCTTGATGTGCTCCTTCTCTTTGGTTTCGCCAATGGTGTAAATGTTGGCCAGAAACGCAAACAGAATAACCAAAAACACACCCATGCTAAACGAGAACAGATTGAGCCACGGGTGCATGTAAATGGTAAAAAAGCCTTTGCTATAGTCTTGCGAAATTTCTCCCAAAATAATACCACCAATAGTTACTCCGAGGAAGAAGGTTGTTATTAAACTGGAATACCGAAAGATGGATGAGTAGATGGCTTTCGGGCGTTCTTCTTCAATATCGTAATGGCGAAAGGTGAAGGCCGATCCGCGCATAATAATGCCGAGGAGCACGAGAAGAACGGGAATGTGAAGCGCTGTTAGCACCGTTGAATAAACAGTTGGAAATCCGACAAAAAGGATCACAACAACAAGTATTAACCACACATGGTTGGCTTCCCATACAGGGGCTATGGCACGTGCTACAATTCCAGAGGCTTTTCCTCGGGAGATCAATTCAAGAATTCCACCCCCAAAGTCGGCGCCACCAAGCAGCACGTATAATAAAAGGCAAATGCCAAGTATAATAATAATCGTTTCAGTCATTGGATTGGTATTTGGATTGAAGCATTTTTATTTGTCGGCTCATAAGCCAGATAACAATAAAACTCAAAAGCAGGTAAACTGCCGATACCGTATAAAAAGTATACTGAATGCCGGGCATTGGCGTCAACGAATCTTTGGTTTTCATGATCCCGTAAATGATCCAGGGTTGTCGTCCAACTTCGGTAACAATCCAGCCTGCCTGTATGGCGATGAAGCCCAATGGAGTGGCTATAAACAGCAAGGTCAGCCACCATCGTTTTTCGAGCCAGTGTTTCCATTTCCAACTTCCCAAAAGAAAAATAATGCCCAATGCAGCCAGAAATATACCGATGGCAACCATCAACTGAAAGGAATAATGGGTGATTGGAACCGGTGGCCATTCATCTTCCGGAAACTCTTCCAGCCCTTTTACTTCAGCATTGAAATCGCCATGAGCCAGAAAACTTAAAAAGCCAGGGATTTTGATGGCATAGTTGACCTCGCGATTTTCAACGTCCGGAATACCACCAATAATCAGGGAAGCGCCTTTTTCTGTTTCGAAGTGGGACTCAAAAGCGGCCAGCTTGGCCGGTTGTAATTCGGCAACAGTTTTAGCTGCATGGTCGCCACTGAGGGGTTGTAAAAGTGCAGCTACCGAAGCAAAGGCCAACGAAATGGTAATGGCTTTGGCATGAATCTCCAGCTTGTTTTTCAGGTACAAAATCGCATGAATTCCGGCAACAGCAAACCCTGTGGCCGAAAAAGCGGCAATGATCATGTGGTGCGACTGTGCAAACCATGCTTTGTTGAACATCGCAGTAACGGGATCAATATTTTCAGCTTGACCATTCACCCAATCAAATCCCGACGGAGCATTCATCCACGCGTTGGCCGAAATAACGAATATACCCGAAAGTACTCCGGCAATACCAACCACCATTCCGGTGTATAGGTGAACTTTATCATTGAGGCGATTCCAACCATAAAGCCACAGGCCTAGCGCAATTGCTTCAACAAAAAAGGCTGTTCCTTCCCACGAAAACGGCATCCCGAAAATGGGGCCTGCATGTTCCATAAAGGTGGGCCAAAGCATGCCCAGTTCAAACGAAAGCACCGTGCCACTAACAGCCCCAACTGCAAAAAAGATAGCCACGCCTTTTGCCCAAGCTTTGGCCAAGTCGAGGTAAACCTCTTTTTTTGTTTTCAGCCATTTCCATTCGGCTACAAACATAAACCAAGGCATCACCATTCCAATGCATGCAAAAATGATGTGAAACCCCAGCGAGACGCCCATCTGTAAACGAGCCGCCATAAATTCATCCATATTTTTAGCTTTTTATTTTTAAACCAATCGTTACCTGAATCAACACCTCAAATTGATTTCTGTTTGATTAATGAAAAGATAAAAGTTGAGCTGTTTAGTTATCAGTTCGTTGTTAGGATTTTTTTGATGCTTGATTTTAATGTGGGAAGCACGAGTTCGGAAAACCATTCATTTTTAGCTTGCCAGATATTGTTACGTGGAGAAGGGTGGGGAAGCACAAAGTACCTGGGCAGGTAATCGTCAAAATGGCGAACAGTTTCTGTTAGTGTTCGCTTTGTTTGATTGCCCAAATAATAGTCCTGAGCATATTGACCAACCAGAATAATCAGCTCAACGTCGTTCATCTGACTGAGCAACTTTTGATGCCAAAGGGGAGCACATTCTTTTCGAGGAGGAAGGTCGCCCGATTTCCCTTTGCCGGGATAGCAAAATCCCATAGGAATCAAGGCTATTTGATCCGGATCGTAAAAAGTTTGCTTGTCCACCTGCATCCATTTTCGAAGGTTGTCGCCACTTTTGTCATCCCAGGGAATACCACTTTGGTGAACCGCTAATCCCGGTGCTTGCCCGACAATAATGATTTTACTTGTTGGACTTGCCGTAATAACTGGTCGAGCTCCCATCGCTAAATGAGAAGCACAAACTTGACACGCTGCTACTTGATCGAGCAATTGTTTCATTGCCAAAAACATATTGGTGATACCACAAAACAAGCAAATAAATATTGCTTTTGTTTATAGGTTTTCTAAAATAATTTCAGCAATCAACTGTTGGCCTGACGACTTCAGATGGATGCCATCCAAGGTCACCTGATTCCAAATAGGCAGTAGTTTGTTATACACATCGATGAACTTGCAGTCTTCATCCTGCGCCACTTTTTGAAATTTTGGAAACAGCCAGGCAATATCATCTGCGCCACCCTTATATTTGGCTATTAGTTTGTTGTCCGGAGCATACGGCGGTGGAGAGACAATATAGATTTTAGGCTGAAATAGCAGGTAGGCTTTGTGGGCTTTTATTTTATGAATCAAGGTTCTCAGGTTTTCGGGAATCGCTTTTAGCTGATCGTCGAAAACAGCTTTGCAATCGTTGGTTCCCAGCATGATGATAATTCTATCCAATCGCTTTAAACTTTCGACTGCCGAACTCAGGTACTGATCAATATTTTTAAGCGTATTTAAATCCTCGCGGCCATTGTTGTCAAACCCAATGGTGTTTCCAGAAATGGCCGTATTAAAAATGAAATCTTTAAAATCGATCTTTTTAAGTTGATTAACCCATCCCATTTCAATAGCTCCATTTGAGTCTCCGATCGCCAGAATGTTTTCTCCTTCCAATGGTGCTAATGCCTGATCCGCGATTAGTTCGTGTGTGCCTTCAAAAACCTGAACCATCACTTTATCATCATATGTTTTTTGGAGATGAGCCTCTCCCTTTTTAATTTTTGAAGGATGCGAAATTTCGCTATTTTGACTTTCAACCAATCGCAACATTTCTTCGGTTGAAATAAGGTCAGCTTCAGCTGAAGGATCAAAGTCCAACACAACTTTGTTGAAAAATTTCAGGCTGTGAGTAATTGGAACCGACCCGGTATAACCATCGTGAACGCCTGTGTGAATATAAAGTTTGCTGGATTTTCGCTTTTCAACAGGTGTCTCCATGAAGAATGGGGATCGGCTGCGGGCTTCCTTTTCATCGAGATAGTAATAGTCGCTTTCAAACGTCTTGCCTGTAGTTGCCTGGGCAATGTCTTTGGCATATTTTTGCTTTCGGCCAACCGATTCGTAATACCAGTCTTCCAAATTGGAAATCGGCACCCATGCCGAGAAGGTCTTTACCGGATGTTTCGTTTTCATATACGCCAGTAAGGTGGAATATCCGCCGCCGCTTACTCCGATGATGTGGATTTCGGAGGTATCCACATTTCCGTGCTCAATAGCATAGGCAATCGCATCGTCAATATCTTGAATAGCCAGCGGGCTTCCACAGGCTTCCGGTTTATTGTTTTTGCCTCTGAAATTTGGATGAATGTAGTTGTAGTTTTTTTCAATACACATCCACGACAGCGTATCTTTTTGCTCATAACCGCCACTCCAGGTGTGCAAGCTAATGATCAATGGTCTGGCTATTTCTCCTTTCGAAATGTAAAAATATGCCGGTTGGATCGCTTGATCAATGGAAGAAGTGATTTCTATTTTCTGGCAAGCCGCTGGCCAGTCTTTAGATTGGGTATCATCCCATTGAGGATCGTTTTGAGCCATGGCAATATTCATAATCAGCAAACAAATGAGCAGTGTAACAATTTTCATTTATATTTATTTTCGATTCACGGAAAATGTTCCTCCTTGAATAATCTCAAAAAGGAATTCGTCTTTTTTTGAAGATTTAAAGTGAGCTAAATTTAGCTTTTTGTCGGTCTATTCCCAAACAGGAGTTTCGATTGATCCGTATTTTCCATTGATTTTTTTGTTGAAATTAGGTATTTTATAAATACTAACTAAAAGAATATGATTATGATAAGGATACAAAAAAAGAAAAAAATTTATGGTTGGGTTGTTATTCCTGTTTTAATTATTCTTCCACTTGTTATTGCTATCCTTCTCCCAGAGGAATGTCATGTAAATATTTTTAATAGGAAATTTGATGAATTGAATTTTTTAGCTGTTGTCATTGCATTGGCAACATACATTTCTGCCGTTAGGTTAGGCCTGTTGACACGATTATGGACTAGGGATGACTCTGTAATTCGCTTAAAGTCCGATAAGCCAAAATGTGTCATCTTGTCTTTGATTCCCATCGATTTTAACCTTATTTTATGCGGGGTAGGGATTGCTACGATTTATTTTTTCCCTGGCCTTTTAGACGAGAATTATACGAAATCAGGTATCAGTATAATTTTTATAATTACGATCATTTACCTGATTGCTGAACACGTTATTGCGTGGATCGATAGTTATATTAAATTTTTCTCAAAAAAGTAGTCGCCTTTTCTGATTGTCGATACAACTAATCCGTTTTTCCATAGCCACCACCTCCGGGCGTTTCAATCACAAACTGGTCGCCAGCTTGTAAATCCATATTCTGAATGGATTGAAGTTGGACGACTTCACCATTCTTTCGAATGACCTTTTGCTTGCCGGCTTGCCCATTTTGTCCGCCTTTCAAACCATACGGGCCGGAGTTGCGCCGCTGGGTGAGTACCGATAAATTAACCGGCTCCAGAAAAGTCAGTTTGCGAACGATGCCATCGCCGCCGTTCCATTTTCCGGCTCCTCCCGAGTTTTGTCGAATGGTAAATTCATCCAGCCGAACCGGGTAGCGCAGTTCCATGATTTCAGGATCGGTAATCCGGGTGTTGGTCATGTGATGATGCACTGCACTCGCTCCGTTTAACCCATTGCCTGCTCCACAACCACCACAAATCGTTTCATAATACCCGAATTTTTCATTTCCAAACAGGGTGTTATTCATGGTTCCCTGGCTGGCAGCTACCACGCCAAAGGCTTTTAGCAAGGTGTCGGTCAGGCGCATGCTGATTTCCACGTTGCCACCAACTACGGCTGGGCACTTGGTCGGATCATCGTCAAAAACAGGATTTAGCAAGCCATTGGGCAGATGAATAGAGACAGGTTTCAATAGTCCATCATTTAACGGAATCGACTCTTTTAAAAGCAGGCGCAAGACATAAATGGTTACACTTTGTACAATGGCTTCGGTAGCATTCATATTGCCGGCATGAACCTCCGCACTTCCCGTAAAATCGATTTTGCACTCACCATCTTTCAAATCAACTTTTACTTTCAATAGTGAACCATCATCTAAGCGTTCTTCTGCTTTGTAAGTACCGTTCGAAAACTTGGCTAAGGTCTCGCGCATCTTGTCTGCGGCATGTTTTTTCAATAAACTGAAGTAGTTGCTTACTGTTTCTGCCCCATGTTGTTCTATGAGGTTTAGCAGCGCATCTTGTCCGTTTTTATTTGCCGCAATTGCTGCATTCAAATCGGCCAGGTTTTCTTCAACCGAGCGGGTCGGAAAGGAGCCTTTCAGTAGAATATCGCGCATGCCATCCCAATCCACCTGATTTGCTTTTACAAGGTGAAAAGGGAAAATAACCACGCCTTCTTCGGCCAGGTTTTTGGCGTTCGGTGGCATCGAACCCGGACTGATTCCTCCAATTTCGCTATGATGCGCCCGGTTGACGACAAAGGCAACTCGTTTTCCTTCATGAAAGACAGGAGTCACCAAGGTTACATCAGGAAGATGAGAACCACCATATTTGGGGTGATTAGTCACAACCGTGTCACCCTCTTCAAACAGAAAATGTTTTAACAAGCTTTTTACACAAACGCCCAATCCGCCAAGGTGAACAGGAATGTGAGGCGCATTGGCTACCAGCCCTCCGTCAGCATCTAAAAGGGCGCACGAAAAATCAAGCCGCTCCTTAATGTTAACCGACAAAGCTGTTCGTTGCAACAAGGCGCCCATGTTTTCGGCAATCGACATAAACCGATTCGCAAACAGTTCCAATTCGGTTTCCTGGGTCTGCTCTTTGATGTCGGCGTTTACTTCAGTTTTCGATAGCACAGCTGTTCCATGCGAATTGAGTTGTAGCTGCCAGCCTTTTTTTAGATAGGTTGTGGCGTAATTGTCCAGAAAAAGAGCTGGGCCCGTAATTTCTGCTCCGGGGTTCAAGTCATCGCGCACAAATACGGGAATCTGTTCACCTCGAATACGGTAACTTGGCTCGGGGATATACGATTCGGCTTGTGCGGTCGGCTGGGCTTTTTCATTCGATTTTACTGAAGCAATGGTGCGAATAGCCTCCAATTCAATGGGGCGGTTTTTCACCTGATGTCCGTATAATTTTTTGTATTGTTCGTGAAACTTCGAGATGGCATCTTCTTCTTTCTCGTATTGAATTTCCAGACTGCTGTCTTGCCCTTTAAAACGAAGAAACAGCATGCGTTGCCGGATTTCAATCTGATTTGCTTGAAAGCCTTCGTCTTCTAATAATTTAGTGGCGTTGTTTTCAATCTCTTCAAATTGATTCGCTAATGAAGATTCTACTTCATCCCAATGTGCGAGGATTTGTTTCTCGGCAAAGCGTTCGATACGAGCGTGTCCAATTCCGTATGCACTCAGCAATCCCGCATCTTGCGGAAGAAGAACGGTTTTCATTGCTAGCATGTCTGCGATGTCACAAGCGTGAAGTCCGCCGGCACCACCAAAAGCAACTAAGGAAAAATCCTTCGGATTATAGCCTTGCGAGATTGATATCTTGCGAATTGCTCCGGCCATTATCTCGTTGGCAATATCGATGAATCCGAGCAATATCTTTTGCGTCGATTGTTTTTTGTACGATTTTTCTTCCACTTGGTGGATTAATTCATTCAACCGTTCCTGAGCCGCTTCAGGAAAAACAGGGATGGAAAAACGGGAGGTGTCTAACCGACCGAGTAGCAAGTTGACATCAGTTATTGTTAGCGGTCCGCCGGCGCCATAGCAAGCCGGGCCGGGGAAAGCGCTGGCACTCTCCGGCCCAACAAAAAGTTTATAGCCATCGAAACCACAAATGGAGCCACCACCGGCAGCCACCGTTTCGATGGCGATTGCTGAACTGTTGATCGTAGAATCGCCCACTTCCAGCTCATAGCGATAATCAAAAGCACCGCTGTAGCGCGAAACATCGGTGCTGGTGCCGCCCATATCGAAAGTAATCAGGTTTTGCCGCCCACAATTTTTACCGATCAACGATGCGCCAACAACTCCTCCGGCGGGGCCACTCAATAAACTGTCTTTGGGTTGAAAATTGTTGGCTGCCAGCAAGCCTCCGGCACTGGTCATTACCTGAAAAGAGTGTTTGCCGATTCGTTCAACAATGTTATTCACGTAGTTATGAATGATGGGAGAGAGGCAGGCATTGACAACAGTCGTTTCGGCCCGCGGGACGATTTTTACAAGCGGTGTTAATTCGGCTGACGCAGAGATCGATTGAAACCCAAGTTCTTCGAGGATCTTTTTTGTCTCTTCTTCGTGAATCGGGTTTTTATACGCATTCATCAATGCAACGGCAACTGATTCAATTTGTTGGTGTTCAAGATCCTGAAGTTGTTGCCGAAGTTTGTCTTTATCCAGTGCCAGCAAAATGTTCCCTTGTGCGTCAATACGTTCATCAAGCTCCAAAACTGAGTTTGCGATTTGCTGTCGTTTTTCAACGTTCATAGCAAAAATGTCGGGCCGAGCCTGGTTGCCAATCGTTAGCAGGTCTTTAAAACCTTTGGTGACCAGAAAAAGCGTTTTTGCACCCTTTCTTTCGAGCAGGGCATTTGTTCCTTTGGTCGATCCCAATTTGAGCTGTAGGTTTGGGAACGTTTCAGTCAGTGCAGTTTGCGTAATCAGTCGTGCTCCCAAAACCGGCGCTTCTTCGTGCGAGGAAATCTCAAAATTAGCACCCTGCTGTAACTTTTCAGAGGAGATTGGCTGGCTGATTTCCAATCGCTTTTGTCGGATGTCAAAGGAGACAATTTTAAAATTTGTATACTCTTCACCCAACAAACGAAAGGAAAAGCCTTGGATGATATCGCGTTCCAACTCCCAGGTCTCGAGAATGATTAATGAAGTCGCTGATTCTATTTTTTTGATGTTTCCCCGAAGACTGCTGTTGCTTAAAACTTTGCGTCGATACTCCTTTCCGTTTTGATCAATCCCAATACAATCGGTAAAAGTACCACCGGTGTCAATAAACAACTGAAAATGTCTTTTCTTTTCCATACATATTTTTTTGAAGCATTACGAAAATACAATAAAATGAGAAATTTCTGTCTGGTGCTGAGGATTCTGATGCATGTATTTATTGAATGTTTTACCTGTATAGTTTGTGTGCTTGACAACAACGAACAAGAAGGTCTGAATGTATTACAGGTCAGCGAAATTGGTGGTGTGATGCGGATATTGGTATTTATTGTATGTTTTACCATTATGTTAATTCGCGGGCGGGCATATAAAAACGGAGGACTTGATATGCGTATTTTAATGACAGCAGATTTACCGATTGATCCTTTCAATCAGTTGTTACGAAATGGCACGGAGAGAGAGGTGATCATGAAAGTTTTGGAAGATATAAAACCGGAAGCGGTCTATTTTTCTGAAAATAATGAGTTCTGCAGATTCTGGTTTTGGTTTTCAGGTCATGACTCTGAATTTTACATCAAGTTAAAATCAAAAAAGGAGATCAGCAGACCTCCTTTTTTTGAATCGTATGTTATTTTATTTATTCTAAATAGGTGTATCCGTATAGTCCCGATCGGTAGTTGGACAAGAATTCTTTGCCTTCGGTAGCTGAAATTTTTCCTGCTTTAACCGAAGACGTTACCCAGGTTTCGACGGTACGAACCATCTTCTTCGGATTGTATTGCACGTAGTCCAATACTTCGGCAACGGTTTCTCCATCAATAATCTGATCAATCGAATAACCATCTTTATCAACCGATACGTGAACGGCATTCGTATCACCAAACAAATTGTGCAAGTCGCCTAAAATTTCCTGATAGGCACCTACCAGAAATACACCGATATAGTAAGGTTCTTTTGCTTTTAGTTTATGCACAGGAAGATAATGCGATAGGTTTCGTGTGGCAATGAAATTGTCGATTTTACCGTCCGAATCACAGGTAATGTCTTGCAAGGTAGCTGATTGATCCGGTTTTTCATCCAATCGGTGTATTGGCATAATGGGGAATATCTGGTCGATAGCCCACGAGTCAGGTAAAGACTGAAACAATGAGAAGTTGCAGAAATATTTGTCAGCCAGCAGTTTTTCTAACTGGTTTAATTCGTGAGGTACGTGCCTTATTTTTCCAACCATCTGGTGAATTTCGCGTGCGATTGACCAAAACAGGCGTTCTACCTGGGCACGGGTTTTTAAGTCGAGCATTCCAAGGCTGAAACGGTCAAGTGCCTCTTCGCGAATTTGCTGGGCATCGTGCCAAATCTCCAGCATCCGTGGTTGATTAATCGCATCCCAGAGCGTGTAAAGCTCTTTGACCAACTCATGATCTTCCGGATGTAGTTCTTCTTCGTCATCCCATTCAGGAAGCGAGGCTGATTCCAACACCTCAAATATCAAAATAGAATGATGTGCTGTTAATGAACGGCCTGATTCAGTGATGATGTTGGGGTGTGGAATATTATTTTTTTCGCTGACGTCGACCATGGTAGAGATCGCATCGTTAACGTACTCCTGAATGCTGTAGTTTACGCTACTTTCGTTATTCGCTGATCGGGTGCCATCATAATCTACACCAAGGCCACCACCGATATCTACAAATTCGATATTGAAACCACTCAGGCACATTTGAGCATAAAACTGTGAAGCTTCGCGCAAGGCAATTTTTATACGACGTATTTTATTCACCTGGCTACCAATATGAAAGTGAACCAGCTTGAGACAGTCGGTTAATTTTTGCTCACTCAAATAGTCCATTGCTTCCAAAAGCTCGCTCGATGTTAATCCAAATTTACTAACATCGCCGCCTGAGTTTTCCCATTTTCCACTTCCAGAACTGGCCAGTTTTATCCTAATTCCGAGGTTGGGTTTCACTTTCAGTCGTTTAGCGATTCGGGCAATCAGTTTTAGCTCATTCAATTTTTCAACAACGATGTAAATCCGTCGTCCCATTTTTTGGGCTAGCAGAGCCAGTTCAATGTAATCTTCGTCTTTGTAACCATTGCAAATAATAAGCGAATCGTTGTTTGTATTGGTTGCAATTACAGCATGTAATTCTGGTTTTGAGCCAGCTTCGAGTCCAATGTTGAATTTTTTGCCGTGACTGACAATCTCTTCAACAACCGGTCGCATTTGATTGACCTTGATTGGGTAGATGATAAAGTTTTGCGCTTTATAGTTGTATTCTTCCGAAGCAATTTTAAAACAACTAGACATTTTTTCAATACGGCTATCAAGAATGTCGGGAAAACGAAGCAGCATTGGAGCAGCAACATCTCTTACTTGTAGTTCGTCAATTAATTCTTTAAGGTCAATTTCAACTCCTCCTTTTTTAGGAGTAACAACCACGTTGCCTTTGCTATTAATCGAAAAAAAGTTGATTCCCCAACCATTAATATTATAAAGTTCTTCTGTGTCTTCAATACGCCATTTTCTCATGTTAAACTGTCCTATTTATGTTTTTGGTAGACTTTTTTTTTGTTTCAAATATAGTTTTTCAAACAATACAATAAGCAATATTAAAACACAAATAAGAAGGCAGCAATTTTTTCGTAAAAAAAAGCTGTTAGCCGAGCGCTACCAACAGCTTTTTATTTTCATTTTTGGTGCAAGTTTTATCCGTTTTGAATGGCAGTATCGGTAAAGTATTTTCGCTTGAAATACAGTGCAACACTAACCAGTGCAATTAATACAGGAACTTCAACTAAGGGACCAATCACGGCAGCAAAAGCTTCACCGGAGTTAATGCCAAATACGGCAACCGCAACGGCGATGGCCAGTTCAAAATTATTGGATGCTGCTGTAAACGAGATGGACGTTGTTTTAGAATAGTCAGCACCCGAGCGTTTTCCCATCAGAAACGAAACTAAGAACATGATGACGAAATAAATTACCAGCGGTATGGCAATGCGAACCACGTCGAGTGGAATTTTTACGATGTATTCGCCTTTTAATGAAAACATGACGAAAATGGTAAAAAGCAATGCAATTAAGGTAATTGGACTGATTTTAGGTAAAAACTTTGTTTTGTACCATTCGTCGCTTTTTATTCGAATTAAGCTGAAGCGGGTTAAAAAGCCCGCAGCAAAAGGAATTCCAAGGTAAATTAAGACGGACTCAGCGATTTGTCCGATGGTAATATTGACTTCGAGATTTTGTAAACCCAACCAACCGGGCAAAATGCCAAGAAATACCCAGGCGTAAACTGAAAAGAACAAAATCTGAAAAATGGAGTTGAATGCGACCAAGCCAGCGGCGTATTCGCGATTTCCTTCCGCCAAATCGTTCCAAACAATTACCATGGCAATACATCGTGCCAGCCCAATTAGAATGACTCCGGCCATGTAGTGCGGGTAATCATGCAGAAACAGAATGGCCAAAGCAAACATCAGGACAGGGCCGATCAGCCAGTTTTGGATCAGTGAAATCCCCAGCAGTTTGACATCTTTGAAAACCAATCCCAGCTCTTCGTAACGAACTTTTGCCAGTGGGGGATACATCATTAAAATTAACCCAATGGCAAGTGGGACATTCGTTGTTCCCGCCTGAAAGCTGTTCCAAAAAGTACCAACTTCTGGTTGCAGGTATCCAATAAAAACACCGGCAGCCATTGCGAGTAGAATCCAAAGAGTCAGGTAGCGGTCTAAAAATGACAAGCGCTTCTTTTTAGCCATGCTTATTTTATATTTTGCAGGTAGAATTCATGAAAACGGGCTTTAATTTCGTCGCGAACCCGATAAAACTCACTCATAATAAATTCGTCGGTTCCCACGGCATGCGACGGATCGTCGAACCCAATGTGCACACGTTTTTTTACCTTACCGATAAAGGCCGGACAACTTTCATTAGCTCCTCCACAAACTGTTATTACGTAGTCCCATTCATCATTCAGGTACTTATCAACCGGATCTGAGGTGTGCTGGCTGATGTCGATGCCAATCTCTGAC
>NZ_JBSQYS010000043.1:0-41483 GCF_055140945.1 Sunxiuqinia sp. | reverse complement strand
GACGGGTAAAAAAAATAACACATACGAAATTGAAAATAGAGAATGGCTTGATTCCATTGATTACATCATCAAGAATGAAAGTAGTGAGCGGGTTGACGAATTGATGGAGCTCCTAAAAGGACGAATTTATGAAAAGGGAATTCGCTTGCGATCACATTTAAATACGCCATACATCAATACAATTCCGGTGGACAAGGAAGAGAGCTATCCCGGAGAACGTGAACTGGAGCGAAAAATTAAAAGTATCATTCGTTGGAATGCAATGGCAATGGTTGTTCAGGCCAATAAAAAGAAAGATGGCATTGGTGGTCATATTTCTACTTATGCCTCGTCAGCCACTTTGTATGAGGTAGGCTTCAACCATTTTTTCAGAGGTGGCGATAATGGTTCACCTGCCGACATTGTTTATTTCCAGGGGCATGCCTCTCCCGGTATGTATGCCCGTTCTTTTTTAGAAGGACGATTTTCGGAAGACCAATTGGAAAATTTTCGAAGAGAGATGAATCCAAAGGGTGGCTTAACTTCTTATCCTCACCCCCGGTTAATGCCCGACTATTGGCAGTTTCCGACTGTTTCAATGGGACTTGGGTCAATCATGGCTATTTATCAGGCACGTTTTAATCAATACTTACAAGACAAAGGGTTGTTGGATGCTCCAGAGCAGAAGGTGTGGGCTTTCCTGGGAGATGGTGAAATGGATGAGCCGGAATCGATGGGAGCGTTAACATTGGCTTCGAGAGAGGAACTGGACAATCTTATTTTTGTGATTAACTGCAACCTCCAACGGCTGGATGGCCCGGTGAGAGGAAATTCATCCATCATACAGGAACTGGAAGCAGCATTTCGCGGAGCCGGCTGGAATGTCATCAAGGTTACTCTGGGTGAAGTATGGGATCCGATCCTGAAAAAAGATAAAAACGGTTTGTTAGTCAAACGATTGGGGGAATTGGTTGACGGCGAACGCCAGAAGTTCTCAATCTCTGATGGTGACTACATTCGGAAAGAATTTTTTGGTAAAAGCGAGGAACTGTTGAAGCTGGTGGAAGACTTGAGTGATGACGAGTTAAAAAAACTGCGTCGCGGTGGACACGATCCGGTTAAGGTTTACAATGCTTTTAAAGCGGCTACCGAAACAAAGGATATGCCGACTGTGGTTTTAACACAAACGGTGAAAGGATATGGTTTGGGTGAAGCAGGAGAAGGGCGCAACATTACGCACCAGCAAAAGAAATTAAACGAAGAAGAATTGATGCATTTTCGCGATCGGTTTGATATTCCTGTTTCGGATGATGAACTGGCTAGTGCTCCATTTTATAAACCGGACGATAGCAGTGATGAAATTAAATATCTTAAAAAGCAACGCGAAAAGCTGAATGGCTTTCTGCCAAAACGGAATCAAGATGCTGTTGATTTTGAAATGCCCGAATCCAAGGTGTTTGATGAATTTTTAAAGGGCTCAGGAAAGCGTGAGGTAGCAACTACCATGGCCGCTGTTCAGCTGTTATCGAAGTTATTGAAAGATAAAAATATTGGAAAATTGGTGGTTCCTATTGTACCCGATGAGTCACGTACTTTTGGTATGGATGCACTTTTCCGTCAGTCGTCGATTTATGCACACAAAGGACAATTATATGAGCCTGTTGACCGCGACAGTTTACTGTATTATAAGGAGGCAAAAGATGGCGCTATTTTGGAAGAAGGAATTACCGAAGCAGGCTCCATGTCATCATTTATAGCGGCAGGAACGGCTTATTCAACGCATCAAATTAACTGCATCCCGTTTTATGTTTTTTATTCTATGTTCGGGTTTCAGCGGATTGGCGATTTTATTTGGGCTGCAGCCGATGCCCGCGCCAAAGGTTTCATGTTGGGAGGTACTTCCGGGCGTACCACATTGGCAGGCGAAGGACTTCAGCACCAAGATGGGCAGAGTCACCTGACGGCTCTTACCGTTCCGGCTGTGCAAGCGTACGATCCGGCTTTTGCTTACGAATTAGCCGTCATTATTAATGATGGTATGAAAAGAATGTATGAAGACGGAGAAGATATTTTCTATTACATTTCTATTATGAATGAGAAGTACAAAATGCCCTCGATGCCCTCGCGAAAGGGAATTGAGCAGGAGATCATAAACGGCATGTACAAATTTAAAAGCAGCCAGAAAAACGAGCACAACCTACACTTGCTAGGAAGTGGATCGATATTGAATGAGACTTTGAAGGCTGCAGAAATTTTAAAAAAAGACTACAATATTTATCCTGAAGTATGGAGTGTAACCAGCTACAAAAAGCTTTACGACGATGCTATAGAAAGCGACCGTTTGAGTCGCGTACAGGAAAAAAATAAAAAGACATACATCGAAAAAGCTGTGGGAGAAAAAGAAGGAATTTTTATAGCTGCTACTGATTATGTGAAAGCGCTTCCGTTGGCTGTTTCTAAATGGTTTCCGGGATCTTTTGATGCATTGGGAACTGACGGCTACGGTTTCAGTGAGCACCGCGAGGAGTTGAGGGAATTCTTTGAAGTGAGTGCGGAACATATCGCATGGAACGCTTTGGTTGCTCTCAATCGAAATGGAAAAGTAGCCGAAAAAATACTGAACAAAGCACGTAAACAACTCAATATCGATGGTGAAAAGGAATCACCAACCGGAAAATAGCTCCACCAGTTGAAGCTGATTGAATAAAACTTGCTATTCGAATTAAAATTCAGAACCATGAAAAAAGAAATAAAAGTACCAGATATAGCCGAAAATGTAGAAACAGGCCTGATCGCCGGAATTCTAGTTTCGAAAGGAGATAAAGTTGCAGAAGATCAGTCGGTTGTTGAGATTGAGACTGATAAAGCAACGACTGATATTCCCTCACCATTTGCAGGAACTGTAGCCGAAATCAAAGTGAGTGAAGGAGACGAAGTGGAAGTCAACCAAGTGATCATGATCATTGAAACGGAAGGAGAGGAGAGCCAGGATAATGAAGAAGATGAGAGTGATGATGAAACTTCCGATCAGGATACAGAAAATACGAAATCAGCCGAAAAAGAAGAGCAAGTAGATGACTCGGATTCAGATTCAGATTCGGAAGAAGATGAGACCGAAGAGGAGAAAGATGATTCGAAAGAAAAGTCATCCGGGAAAGAAAACGAAAAAGAAAAAAAAGATCAGAGCGACATTCCGGCTTCTCCTTCAGTGCGGCGTTTAGCTCGTGAAAAAGATGTTGATTTAAACCAGGTTGAAGGCTCCGGCCCATCGGGTAGAATAACGGCAGAAGATGTTGAGCAATTTGCTGGAAAATCGGATTCAGACCAGGCGGATGACGAGGACAAAAAAGCAAAAAAGACGAAAGAATCGAAAGGGGAAAAGCAGCCATCAACCGACTTTGCAAAGTGGGGATTGATTTCGATGGAACCGATGAATAACATCCGTAAGGTAACAGCTAAAAATGTTCAGCAAGCCTGGCAGACTGTACCTCACGTAACCCAGTTTGATGAGGCTGATATCACCAATTTGGAAAACTTCAGAAAGCAGAATCAGGATAAAATTGCTAAAAGTGGTGGAAAACTTACAGTCACAGCTTTGCTATTAAAAATTGCGAGTTTGGCATTGCAGCGTTTCCCCCGGTTCAATGCAAGTTTGGATGAAGAAAATGACCAGATTGTTTATAAGCACTATTACCATATTGGTATTGCGGTAGATACGCCGCAAGGCTTATTGGTTCCGGTGATTCGAGATGTCAATAAAAAATCGCTGAGCGAATTGGCGGCAGAATTGAGCGAAATGGCTGAAAAAGCTCGCGATAAAAAAATATCATCCGACGAAATGCAGGGTGGAAGTTTTACCATTTCCAATTTGGGAGGAATTGGAGGAACGCAATTTACACCAATCGTTTATGCGCCGCAGGTAGCAATTTTAGGTGTTTCCCGTAGTCAATACAAGCAAGTATTGGTGAACGACGAATTTGAAAAACGATTGGTTGTACCGCTTTCATTGTCCTACGATCATCGTGTGATTGATGGAGCTGATGGAGCGCGGTTTTTACGTTGGATATGTGATGTGATTGAAGATCCGTTTTCCATTCTGCAATAAAAAAAGGAAACGAATATGAACGATAATAAAACACACGAATTAGTAATTATTGGCGCTGGTCCCGGAGGTTACCGTGCAGCTTTCATGGCTGCAGACCTGGGTTTAAAAGTGACGTTGGTTGATCCAGAAATCAATCCGGGAGGAGTTTGCCTGTACCGGGGGTGTATCCCAACCAAAGCCTTACTGCACTTGTCGAAGATTAAAAAGGAAGCAGCTGAGGCAGAAGACATGGGACTAAAGTTTCGCGCTCCGGAAGTTGATCTTAAAAAAATAGCTTCCTGGAAAAACGACGTCGTGAAGAAATTAACAGGTGGGCTGGGACAGTTGGTAAAAGCGAGAAAAATAAATTACGTGAAAGCATACGCCAAATTCATCGATTCAAAGAATTTGGAGCTCAAATCAAAAAATGGGGATGTTGAAAAAATCACGTTTGAACATGCTATCGTCGCTACAGGAGTCCAATCGGTTGAAATACCTGGGATTGAGTTTGATCAATCAGGAATTTGGAATTCGGCTGAAGCATTGGAATTGAAAGAAATTCCGGATAAACTGTTAATTGTTGGCGGTGGATACATCGGACTGGAAATGGCTACTATTTATCAGGCTTTAGGTGCTAAGGTGTCGATTGTTGAGTTAACCGATGACTTTATGCCCGGCATGGATAAAGACTTGGTTGCAGCGTATAAGAAACTTTCAGAAGGAACATTTTCTGACGTGTTTTTGGAAACCAAAGTCACGAAGGTGGATAAACACGGTAAAAAGAAACAGGTCACGTTTGAATCGAAGGAAAAGGAAATTTTTCGCAAGCAATTTGATCGGGTGTTGGTAGCTGTTGGTCAAAAGCCAAATACCAAAGAGTTAGGACTCAATAAAATAGCTGCGGAGCTGGATGATAACGGCTTTATCAAAGTAAATGGGAAACAGGAAACAACAGCAAAAAATGTATTCGCGATAGGCGATGTGGCTGGCGGACCTTTACTGGCGCATAAAGCCAGCTACGAAGGCATGGTTGCCGCAGAAGTAATTGCCGGGAAAAAATCTGTTAACGATGCAAAAGTAATCCCGGCGGTGATTTACACCGAACCTGAAATTGCTACCTGTGGATTAAGTGAAAAAGAAGCGAAAGAAAAAGGTATTAAATATAAAGCCGTAAAATTCCCGTGGTCTGCATCAGGCAGGGCGGTAGCGATGCATACTGCCGGAGGATTTACCAAGCTTTTAATTAATCCGGAGAATGAGCGGATTCTGGGTGCAGGCATCGTTGGGAAAAACGCCGGTGACATGATTGCTGAATTAGCCTTGGCCATAGAAATGGCTGCTACTGCGCAAGATTTGGCTTTAACCATTCATCCGCACCCAACGCTTAGCGAAACCATTATGGAAGCTGCCGAAGTGTTTTACGGACATCCGGCGCACACCTTTGTGAAAAAAGGTTGATTCAAAGATATTGAAATGGGAAAAGACCCTTATAAGTTTGAATGATGGAGTTAAACTAATTTGTCCATGATTTGAATGGTCTTTGATCCATCGACTGGCTTCGAGGCCGGTTGATTTTTTAAAAATTAGAAACGTAAAAAATAGAATTATGAGATTAAAAAAAACACTTTTATTGAAAAGTTTGTTGGCAGCAACTCTCTTCATATTAAGCATTATGAGTGTATATGCTGCAACTGAGCTAACAGATCAAGAAATCACAAACGCGATTGATCGCGAGTTAATGTTTAATTCAGCGGTTTCGTCGTATTTGATTGACGTGGAAACTGATGAAGGTATTGTAGCCTTGTCGGGGACGGTCAATAACCTGCGTACTAAAGAGCGGGCAGTCCAAATTGCGGGAGCTGTAAAAGGTGTAAGAGGTATTGTCAATGAAATAGATGTTGAAGCACTGTCCCGTTCTAACATCACATTGGAGAACGAAGTAACAGATGCACTTCTTGAAGATCCGGCAACAGATTCATATGAAATCAATGTGAAGGCCGATCAAGGGAAAGTAACTTTAACTGGGACAGTTGATTCATGGCAAGAGAAACAACTTTCGGGTTATGTTGCTAAAGGTGTAAAAGGTATTACAGAACTGGAAAACAACCTGATTGTGGATTACAAAACTGATCGATCTGATATTGAAATCAAACAAGACATCGTGCAAAGTCTCAAAAATGACGTAAGAATTGATCATGCTTTGATTGATGTAAATGTAAAGGATGGAGAAGTAACTCTCTCTGGTAAAGTTGGAAGCGTGAATGAACGCACATTGGCAGTATCTGAATCTTGGGTAGTTGGGGTATCTTCTGTCGACAGTGATGAAGTGGAAATCACTGAATGGGCACGAGCCGAAAATTTGAGAAAGGATAAATATATCCCAAAATCAGATGAAGAAATCAAAGACGCTGTTAATGATGCGTTTTTATACGATCCACGGGTTTATTCCTTCAATCCTGAAGTCTCTGTTTTTAATGGAACGGTTACATTGACCGGAACGGTTAATAATCTGAAAGCCAAAAGAGCAGCAGAGCACGATGCTCGCAATGTAGTCGGTGTCTTTAACGTTAATAATTATTTGAAAGTACGTCCAGTATATGTTCCGGAAGATTACCAACTGGAATCAGATGTAGAAGCAGCTATAGATAACAATATCTTATTTGAATCTTGGGACGTTGATGTAACTGCTAGCGCTGGCTTGGTTTATTTGAATGGCGAAGTCGATTCTTATTTTCAAAAAAAGCAGGCAGAGGACATTGCCTCTAAAACAAAAGGGGTTATTGCTGTTGAAAACAACCTGAAAGTAAATGATACTAACGACTATTACTATGATAATTACTATGGTTGGAATTCTTTTTATGCTCCAGGCTATATCGATGTTAGCGATGATTATTTGACAGATTTTGAGATTGAAAATCGTATTCAAAATCAACTATGGTGGTCTCCTTATGTCAATGAAGATGAAGTTGACGTATTAGTAGCGGGAGGAACAGCTGTTCTTACAGGCACAGTGGAAACCCAAAGAGAAAAGCTTTACGCAGAAGTAAACGCACTTGAGGGTGGAGCTGATGAAGTTGAGAACAACCTGATTGTTTCATATAACCCAAAAAAATAAAGTAACATTAAGGCCGACAGGGCAACCTGTTGGTTTTTCATTATTTAAATAAATGACGATGCAAAACTATCATGAACCACCTCAGGAATTAACTGATGAAACACGCGACTATGTTCGTGCTTTGGTTTCGCTGAAAGAAGAAATTGAAGCTATCGATTGGTATCAACAGCGACTATCGGTCACAAAGAACCAACAACTCAAGAAAATATTAGAACATAACCGCGATGAAGAAATGGAGCATGCCTGTATGGCTTTAGAGTGGCTCCGAAGAAACATGAAAGGTTGGGATGAACATTTGAGAACCTACCTTTTTACAGAAAAAGATATTGTGAAACTTGAAGATGACTAAAAAGAAAAACATCATGAATATTTTAAAAAAATCAATTGCACCAATAACAGATAAAGCCTGGGAAGAAATATCCGATAGAACCAATGAAATATTGAAGACCTATCTTACAGGACGAAAATTTGTTGATATCGATGGTCCGAACGGATTGGAAATGGGAGGAGTATCAACCGGACGGCTGGTAACTCCTGAAAAACAATCGAGTGAAGGTATTAATTATGGAATCCGGGAAGTTCTTCCTTTCGTTGAAATTCGCAAACCATTTGAATTGGATGTTTGGGAACTGGATAATATTGAACGTGGGGCTAAAGATGTGGACCTTTCGCCGCTGGAAGACGCTGTGAAAGAAGTGGCTTTTTTTGAAGAAAAGGTGATTTACAAGGGATTTTCCCCGATTAAAATTGAAGGTTTGGAATCGTCAGCTGAAAGTGATCCGATTGAAATACCTGACAATACAAATGCATTTCTAAAAGAACTTGGTCGACAAGTGTTGCATCTGAGTCAGAATGGGGTAGAAGGTCCTTATTCTTTAATTATCAACTCCGAACAGTGGCTTAATTTGATTAAACTATCCGAAGGTTATCCAATCTCGATGCAACTCAAAGAAATATTGGGTGGAAATGTGATTGTCAATCAGTCCAACGAACACACCTTTTTAATTTCAGAAAGAGGAGGGGATTATGAATTGATTCAAGGACAGGACATTACCTTGGGATATGACAGTCACGATACCGAAAAGGTAAAACTGTACCTTACTGCTTCATTTACTTTTAGAGTAATTAGCCCTGAAGCAATCGTTGTCTTTAAAAGTAAGAAAAAAGAGTAATCGATTTTAAAAAGGCTGAATCGGATTTCACTAACAATTTTAAAAAGAAAGGAACAATACAATGTTTAAGGTATTGAATTTAACAGATAAAAATCTCATTGCCATAAGAATAGATGGCAAGGTTAAAAAGGCAGACTATGAGATGATTACCCCCTTGATTGACGGGAGGGTAAAAGACTATGGTAAAATTAAAATGTACATTGAAATTGAAAGTATTGATGGGATTGAACCATCTGCTTTCAAGGAAGACCTGAAAACCTATATCAGGCATTTTAATCATATTGAAAAAATTGCTGTTGTCGGAAAAAGCAAATGGGAAAAGTTGTGGTCAAACCTGGCTAGCCCTTTTGTTTCCGGGCAGATCAAGTATTATGACCATGCCGAAGTTTCAGATGCAGTGAAATGGATTCTGGAATAGCGCCTAGTGCGAATTTTAGAAGGAAGTAGAACTCTTTCATATCCGTGCAGAAAGAATGAAAGATTAGAATGATGAATTTGAAAAAGGATAGATAATGAAAATAACAATTATCAGTGATATCAGAGGAAAAGCAAAAAGTATTATTCCTTATGGATTAAAGTTAGCGAAAGACCTTGAGGCAGAAGTTGATGTGATTCATATGGTTGATACACGAATGCAGCAAGGGGTTAGCAGCATGTATTCCGATTCGCAAAGTGTAACCCCCGGGAACAAATTTTCGCATGAGGAAATCATGCAACGCGAAAAGAAACAGGTGGAAGTTGATTTAGATAAGCTCTTAAGCAGTGAGGTTTCGAGGTTAAATTATCCATTGAAAATCAATGTTAAAGTAGAGGTAGGTAGCATTCGAAATAAAACGAGTACAGTCTTGAATTCAGATCCCACCACCCTGTTGATCATGAATAATGAACCGGATGAGTACATTTTTGATGATCAGAAGGAAATTGTAGATACGTGTAAGAATTTTAATGGAATCAGCGTTATTGTTCCGCCTGGATACGAGTATCAGAAAATATCAAACGTTGTTTTACCGACTGATTTTGACCTGAACGAGCTACAGTCATACCGAAATATTACAGATGTCATCAATAAATTTGGCCCAGTGGTAAGTGCTTTTGGACAGTCGAACGAGATTAAGCCTCAAGCGATAGAACATTGGGAAAAAGAAGTGGGCCGTGTTTTCGAAGGTTCGCAGGTAAGCTCAAAAATTATAGGTACAAGCAATTTCCATCAGGAATTTATTGATTTTGAAGAAATGATTGAACCTGACATGACTTTGTTATTTGAGCAGCCAAAGGGAATATTGGAAAGCATATTTAAAAAAGATTTGTTCGAACAGGTTTTAAAAGAAACCAAATTCCCCGTTCTCTTTTACTCGATGAAGAAGTAATGAATTTTCGTTATTTGTCCTTTTCGAATCGTTTCTGAAATTGTTTTCACCATCGTAGTGAAAATCTTAAGAATAGGAACGCAGGAAACCCGCGATGTTTAATTTCGGGTTTTATTTTTGAGGTACGTTATACCATTTATTGACCGGTACGGGAGGCGAATAAGCTTTTAGGTAATTGATAGCATCTTCACTATTCGCTGCAATATGGTAGAGCTCGCGGTAGCTGTGCTTGGCGAAGTTTTCTTCGAAGGATCGTTCAAATTGCTTGAATAAATCATCATAAAATCCGTTTGTGTTGATAAATACAACGGCTTTATGGTGGTAGTCTAGTTGTTTGAGGGTAATCACTTCCAATATTTCTTCCAGCGTTCCAAAGCCTCCGGGAAGAGCCACAAAGGCGTCGGCCATTTCGCGCATAATCGATTTACGATCCATCATGTCTTTCGAAATAATTAGCTTCCTGGCGAATTTTGAGGCAAGCTTGTGCCCGTTTAGCTTTTCAGGTAAAATGCCAATAGTATCTCCTCCGGCATTGACAACTTCTTTTAAAACGGTTTCCATCAATCCTACATTGGCTCCTCCGTTTATTAAGGTCATTTTTTCGTGCCCAATTAGTTGCGAAAGATGAATGGCTTCGTTAATATAAACAGGATCAATCGCATTGCTGGAGGAAGAAAATACACAAACTTTCATTTCAGAAAAAAAATTGAATTAAAAAAAGAATGCCAACTAAAAGCTGGCATTCGGTATTATTTATTAAGCATCAATGTTTGCATAAACTGCGTGGTCTTCAATAAACTTCCTTCGTGGTGGTACCTCGTCGCCCATTAGCATGCTGAAAATGTGGTCAGCATCAGCGGCGTTTTCGATGGTCACCTGGCGTAAAGTTCTGCGCTCCGGATCCATTGTGGTCGACCAAAGTTGTTCTGCGTTCATCTCTCCAAGACCTTTGTAACGCTGGGTGTGTACTAATGATTCTTTTCCATCAGCCCATTCGTTAATTAATTGAAGGCGTTGCCGATCATTCCATGCATACGATTCGCGTTTCCCTTTTTTAATTAAATATAAAGGAGGAGTCGCAATGTACAGATAGCCTGCTTTAATCAGATCATTCATAAAGCGGAAAAAGAATGTCATAATGAGTGTGGCAATGTGGCTTCCGTCCACATCGGCATCGGTCATGATGATGATTTTGTGATAACGAATCTTATCCATATTCAGTGCTTTGGAATCATCTTCGGTTCCAATGCTTACGCCCAACGCCGTAAAAATATTTCGAATCTCTTCGTTTTCAAAAACTTTGTGCTGCATGGCTTTTTCCACATTCAGGATTTTACCACGCAACGGCAAAATAGCCTGAAAGCGACGATTACGGCCTTGTTTGGCTGTTCCACCCGCCGAATCTCCCTCGACCAGGTAAATCTCGCACTGTGAGGCATCTTTATCCGAGCAGTCAGCCAGTTTTCCTGGAAGTCCGCCACCAGACATTACGTTTTTACGCTGAACGAGCTCACGCGCTTTACGTGCGGCATGGCGGGCCTGAGCAGCCAGAATAACCTTATTAACAATTGCTTTTGCCGCTTTCGGGTTTTCCTCCAAATAATTGGCGAGCATTTCACTAACCGCCTGATCAACAGGGAGACTAATTTCCGAGTTACCGAGTTTCGTTTTTGTTTGGCCTTCAAACTGTGGTTCCTGAACTTTTACAGAAACGACAGCTGTCAATCCTTCGCGGAAATCATCTCCACTGATGTCGAATTTCAGTTTCGAGAGCATGCCTGAAGTTTCGGCATAGCCTTTCAGTGTTCTGGTTAATCCACGACGGAATCCTGTCAAGTGTGTTCCACCTTCAATGGTGTTAATATTATTGACATACGAATGAATATTCTCAGAAAAAGAAGTATTATAATGCAATGCTATTTCGACCGGAACACCAGCTTTTTCAGATGAAATATGAATAGTTTCATCAATTAGTCGTTCTCTTGCGTTATCCAGGAATTCTACAAATTCTTTCAGTCCTTCTTCTGATAAAAAATTGTCAGTTTTGTAGTTTCCTTCTTCATCTTGTTCGCGTTTATCGATCAACGAAAGTTTAATTCCTGCATTTAGGAACGCTAACTCACGCAAACGTGCCGATAAAATTTCATATTTATAAGTGGTCGTTAAGAAAATGGTATCGTCAGGTTTAAACGTAACGATTGTACCTGTTTTATCCGAGTCTCCAATTACCTTAACTTCTTCCTGAGGAACTCCACGATGGTATTCCTGGTAGTATACTTTCCCGTCGCGATGAATCTCAGCAGTTAATACTGCTGAAAGCGCATTCACACAGGATACACCAACACCATGCAATCCTCCGGATACTTTGTAACTATCCTTGTTGAATTTACCCCCGGCATGGAGCACAGTCATTACCACTTCCAAAGCTGACTTATTTTCTTTAGTCATCTTTTCAGTAGGGATTCCACGTCCATCATCAGCTACCGAGATCGAATTATCTTCATTAATGATGACATCAATACTACTACAATAACCAGCTAATGCTTCGTCAATGGAGTTGTCAACAACTTCATAAACCAAATGGTGAAGCCCTTTTTCGTTTACATCTCCGATGTACATCGCCGGACGCTTACGTACTGCTTCCAAACCCTCCAGTACTTGGATACTTTCTGCAGAATAATTTCCGTTTCCGTTATCCTTCTTTTTTTCTAATTCGCTCATCTATTGTGTGTTTGGTTTAATCCTATTTTCCCCTGTTTGTTTTAAAAACAGACAAACAGAAAGTTACATCCAGAGCAATTTCCAGACATTAATTTGCTATTTAATAATTTGGGCTGATATAAAAAAGGTGTTTAATTTTCAATTGATTAACAATCATTCTTCGCCTCATTTTCATAACACGCAAATATAGTAAAAATATGCCGATAAAGTCTTGTTTTTCGGACTTAAAACAGACAAAGTTTTCAACAAGATGTTAAGAGTTAAGAGTCATTATATTAGCTAGTTAGGTTTTTGCGTTTAAAGAATTGATTTTTGTCATTTTTAAGTGTAATGAAACGGTCTTAATCAAAGTTTCGCTCACACGGGAGGATGATTATTTGGGAGTTCCATTTGTTGGTAGCTATATCTAAAAACACGATAGTGCAGTATAGAAGTTGCACAAACTTAAATTGAGAATTTTAAACATGAAATAGGTCGTTTTAAAACGAAAAACTTGCACCTACCAACAGGTTAAAACTCTGTTGTGTGTAACCGAGCCAGTTCTCGTATTTTTGGAATGCAAAGTTGTTTGCTCTACCAAAAAAACTGAGTTGTGGACTGTACTGGTATTCAACTCCAAAGTTTAAATCAACGAAGGAGGAAAGGTTATAGGTTTGGTAGCCTGTCCCATGAATACTGATTGCTCCGTTATTTTCGTAGTTTTCATGTATAATGAGTGCTTTGCGGTCTCCTGTAAAGAAAATATCTGCATTAAACTTTAATGGGCCATCCGGATTTAAAATGGTTGAAATAGTCAGTTCAAATTGAGGCCTATTCCAGGCTTGTTCCAGTGAGTCTAGTGCATAAGAGTGCATCTTTCCGTCTAAATGAAAATTGATCAGGTCTGAGGCCGTGTAGTAGAATTCGGCACCAAGTGTAAATTGTTGCACATCGTCATATAAAACATCAAAGGTATTTGAACGGGAAGGTTCAACGGGATTTAAATCATATTCTATTTCATGCAGATAATAAAAGTGCTCGTCTTTAATGCTGGAATAATCAGCTTGGAAGCGATAATTTAAGCGGGGTGAAAACTTCCCTTTTATTCCTCCTGAAAGAATATATTGGTACTTCGAGTTTTTGATATCCTGGTAGGGGTTGACAAATCGGTTTTCGGCAGCAATTGCGGAATAGTGGTTTTGCTGTAAGCGACCGTCTGCGCCAACGAAAAGGGTCATGATATTTTCAACTGGTGACCATTGCGCTTTAACATTAGGAGTGATTAAAAAACTTGCATCCTCATCATCGTCCAACAAGGTAAATGTATGAACTCCAAGTTGCAATTTGGCCATATCACCTTCAAATAGAATGGCAGGACTTAAATTCAGCAGGATTTGCTGCTTTTGTCCATAATCGAGCGATGTTCGATTGAAGATGCTATCTGTCTTCAGATAACCGACAGAGGCTCCCAGAAGGCCGTAAAACTCATCAAACTCGCGACGAAAAGAGGTTCCTAAATTTATCAGATTTTCTGTTTGTCCGGTTTTGGTGCCAAAATAGTGATAGTACAAATTCAGGTCATAGTTTAAGTCAGCTCGCGTATCTTCTTCATTCGACAATTGAACTTGCAGCCCTCCTTTTGAAAAAGCTTGCTTGTCGTTCCAGTAGGGAAATAAACCTTCTTTTTCAGAATCAGAAAGCTGCTCGCCAACGTATCCATAATAGCTGTGAGCGTCTCGCTCGTAGAACAGCTTGGTATTTAAGGTTGATCGTCTGAAAAAATGTTTGGTGAACAACTCGGCAACATTTTCACTTCGTGGAGCGTCAACTTTATCATCGTTAGCCAGTTTCACCGATCCATGCGACGACAGATGTTTAAAGTGCATTCCTAAAACAGCATGCTTGCCGGTTTTTGTATTGTAAAAAAGCTCCCCGTATGGTGTCTGGTAATTTCCAACTCCGGCTTTTAATAGTCCTTTGCCAAGCTTTGTTTGAGGTTCTCCAACCATTTGTGCCGCCTGTACCGGTTCTACTTCAAAAGTGCTAAAAACCGGCTGTGAGTTGATTTTATAATCGAAGGTCGGTTTTTCCCCTTTGTCATCCTTAATTTGAGGGATGTCATTGATTTTAAAAGCATCGGATACGCTGGGTTGATAAGCTTTAACCACTTCAACTTCCTGGCGTAACTTAGTGCTGTCTTTTTGTGCTGAAGCCGAGTTAACCAAAATAAAGGTTAACAGGAGCAGTGAAATATGATAGAAATATGATCGGTTCATGTTGCTGGTTTTTACTGTTTGTTCATGTTGATTTTCATCGGACTTTCTTTTCCTTTTTGCTCTTGCTGTTGTTCCAAACTTTCCAGATGTTGCAGTTTAGCTTGAGCGGTTTCGATGATTCCATCATCGGTCTCCGGATAATTTTCAACAATACTTTTTATGGTGTGCTTGGCCTGAAATTGATCTCCCTGGCTGAGGTAAACATCAGAAAGAAGGATGAAACTTTTGGCCAGCCAATATTGGTGAGGCGTATTTTTTGAAATAAAATCCATCACCTCTTCTTCGGCTTCCTTCAATTTATTTTGATTGTATAGAATTTCGGTGAGCAGGTATTTGGCCTCAGCTCCTTCAGCCGACTTCGTATCTTCGGCCAGATCGCCCAAAATAGGAAGTGCCTCATTAAATTGTTTGGTTTCGTAATACGACTTGGCCAATTTGTAGTTCGCTTCCCGCTTCAAAATATCGGTTAGCTTGTCGGAGCTTAGCAGCATTTTGGCAGCATTAATGCACTCCTTGTAGTTTGCCAGATTATAGTTGCACCGCATTTTTCCGGCGCGCGCTTTCAAAATATTCCATTTGGTATTCGAAATGCTTTCGAAATGCTGGTAATAACTCAAGGCTTTTTGGTAATTGGCTGCATTATATTGTAGTTCAGCAGCCTTTTCAAGCGCCGGCTCGGTAAAAATATTATCTTCTTTACTCAATACATACTCGTAATTTTTGAGAGCCAAAGCATATTCTTTTTCCGAATATCGCAGTTCACCCAAATAGAAGTGAGCGTTTAAACTAAAACTGCCATTCGGATATTGGCGCAAGTATTTTTCCAGTTGTGCCTTGGCTTTGGAGTCTCTCGCCATGTAAAGTTTTTCGGCTGAAAGGTAGGTCAGTGAGTCTTGCTCCGAAACAGTAACCTGAACGCCTGATCCGAGACGTTGAGTGTATGCAAAGTAGGCATCAATATTATTCAGTTCGATGTAATTATTTTTTACTCCAATTAACGCTGATTGAGCTGCCGAGCTGTTGGGATATTCATTGATGACCTGCTTGTATGTTTCCAGCGACTGTTTAAAGTTAGACTGGTTGTACTGCACCAGCCCGAGTTGAAGAATAGCCTTTGGGCGGTAACTGCTTTGGGGATAATCGTTGATGATATCGCGATAATATCCTTCGGCTACTTTGGGTTGTCCGGTGCGATCAAATGATCTTCCCAGTTCAAACAAGGCATCATCCATGAAAGCGGATTTGGGAAATGTTTGTACCAAGGTACGCAGTAAACTGATTTTCTGATCCTGATCGCGCTGAATACCAACACAAATAGCTTTTTGAAAAAGAGCATAGTCGGCATCGTACTGCTTGAGCCAAAAAGCTTTTTCATAATTATTAATGGCATTGCGGTAGTCGCGGCCAACAAAGTAACAATCTCCTAAACGGTTGAACGCATCGGCAACCTTTTCATCTTTGTCACTACTGTTTTTATCTAAAAACTGCTGAAAGTATTTACTGGCCTGATCATAATCCTGTAATTTGAAATAAGCATAAGCCAGGTTGTAGCGAGCTGTTTGAAACTCGGGCCGGCTGTCGGCACCAGAGGTGTTCAAAAATTGGCTAAAACCACTAATTGCTTTTTCGTAGTTCTTAAGCCTGTAATTGGCTTCGGCTTTCCAAAACAAAGCACCGGCTTTAAGTTCACGGCTGGCTGACGCATTTTGTAACGATTGTTCAAACAGGTCGATCGCCGAGTCGTAATATAGATTATTAAACAGTTCCAATCCGCGATAAAAAGTAACTCGCTGAGAGGCTTTTTTAACTGCTGTGCTTTTTACCTCGATCTTTTCGATAGACTCAATGGCTTCTTTGTAGTTACTGGTACTCATGTACACATTTACCAAATAGTCATAAGCAGCATCATTGCGTTCCGAGTTTGGGTAAAGCGAAATGTATTTATCGAACGCCTTAATTGTTTCGTTGAATGGGGAGTACGATAATTCGTAAGTGATTTTTGCATAATTGAATAAGGCATCTTCTTTGATGTCCGGATTAAAATCCAGTTCTGAGGCTGACTCAAAAGCCACTCGCGCTTTATCTTTTTGGTCGGTTTCCACATAACAGTCGGCCAGGTGATAGTATGCGTTTTGCGCCAACTCGTCTTTCCCGCGTGACGCATTCTCTAATGGCTCAATCGCCTTGTTGTATTGACCATTAACATAATAGCAATAGCCGAGCATATAATTTTCGTCTCTGGCTTTGCTGTTAGTTGCTTCAAAATAAGCTTCAAAATAGGGAATGGCCTTTTGAAAGTCTTTACCTTGGAAGTAACTGTTTCCAACGATTTTAGCAAGTTCAGGCTTCTTGTCATCCGAAACTTCGTTCATCAAAGGAATGGTGAATTCAATCACTTTGTCATATTGCCCTTTCTTGTAGTAAATCTGACTCATGTAAAACGGAATAACCTCGGCAAAAGCCGGGTTGTTTCTCAATTTGTCAAACTCAGTGAGCGCTGCATCGTAGTCATCTTTTAAATATTGAATATGTGCCCAGTAATATTTTGCCGGGGCTGCATATAAATTATTTGTATCCTTAATTTTTTCAAACTCATTTTCGGCTAGCTGATATTTTTCTGTTTGAAAGTAGGCGTATCCTTTCTGGTAATGCACCTTAATTTGCTCTTCCTTATTCAGAATACTTGGTTTTAAATTTCGGTACGAACGAAGCATGGGAGCATATTTGCCGTTATTAAATTGGTCACTACCCAATTCAAACCAAGCTTTGTTGGTATATGGACTTTCCGGATTTTCATCAATAAATTTTTCAATCAATTCTTCTCCGTTTTTATTTTCCAGACGAAGAGCACACAATGCCTTGTAAAACATGGCTTCCGATTGAATCTCAGATCCTTCTTCGGACTTTCGAACGATGGAAGAAAACTGTTGTTGGGCTACAATGAATTTATTTTTGGAAAAAAGCTCTTTCGCTTGATGGATGTTTGCTTCGAGAGATGAATAATAGGTAGTTTCCTGTCCGTAACCGGAAAAAGTGAAGCCACTCAATAAAATGATGAACAGTAAGATTCTTGTTCTCATAGACTCTGTTTTATTTTTGCATAAAAATAGCGATTCTGTTTTCGTTAGAAGCGGAATAGTGAATAGACTTCTTCACAAAAAACTGTTTATTTCCTTGCTTTATTATCTGATTGGTCAAAAAAAATTAGTTTTGTATCAGCCTTTAAAAATAGCTTTATGAGCAAAGAATCTATTATTTCGCTTCAGGGAGTTGATATTTTTCAACAGGATCAATTAATATTAGCCCAGATCAACCTCCGTATTGAGGAGGGAGAATTCGTTTATTTAATCGGAAAGGTTGGGAGCGGAAAGTCGAGCCTGATAAAAGTTTTAAATGCTGAATTGGATTTGTTTACAGGCGAAGCGCTGGTTGCCGGGTACGATCTTCGGAAAATAAGAAGCTCCGAAATACCCTATTTACGTAGAAATCTTGGGGTTGTTTTCCAGGATTTTCGCTTGCTAACTGATCGTAATGTGCATGATAATCTCTCGTTTGTACTAAAGGCAACCGGGTGGAAAATAGAGAAGGCCATAGAAGACCGAATCAATGAAGTAATGGAGCGGGTAGGGATGAAGTCGAAATTGGGAAGTATGCCGCATGAACTTTCGGGTGGCGAACAGCAACGAATTGTTATTGCCCGTGCTATATTAAATGATCCTGATATTATTTTAGCCGATGAACCAACAGGAAATCTTGACCCGGAGACATCAGATGAGCTCATGACAATTTTAAAGGAATTGAATGATGAAGGAAAAACTATTCTGATGGTTACCCACGATTACCATATTTTAAATCGATATCCTGGACGAACGCTCGTATGTGCCGAGCAAAGAGTTAGTGATTCTTCAAAAGCGAAAGATGAAGTTGATTTTTCGGAGTTGTTGGAAGAGGATTAGATCGTTTATTGTGATTCATTTTTATTCCCCTGACTTCTTTTTAGAGAGGAAAAAATACCAACAAGCACTTTTTCCTCTTTTTCCCAACACAGTTCTTCGGCTGCCTTGGGGAGGTTTTCAATCCAATGCTCACGAAGGTGCATATCAAATAAGGCTTCGTGAAGTTGGAGAGCCATTTGTTCCGGATCATGACTTTTTAAAATCATACCAACCTGATAGCGATTAACCATTTTACTCATCTCAGGTAAGTTGCTTACTAAAACCGGTACCTGATGCTGGATGTAGTCAAACAATTTATTGGGGAGTGCATAACGGTAGTTAAGTCCAAGATCTTCTTCTATTGATAAACCTAAGTTAGCTTGCGCTGTGATGTATTTCATTTCGGACAGCGGGATTTTTCCCAAAAAGGTTACACGGTCGGCTAGCTCCAAATCAGCAACTAAGTGCATCAAGGCCTTGGTAATGTCGCCATCTCCGGCAATGAGCAGGCGTGCATTATCAATGTATTGCATGGCTTTGATAGCAAATTCCAATCCTCGACCAATATTTAAAGCTCCCTGGTAAAGTATGATTTTCCGATGATCAGCAAGCAGTACTTTTTCGGGTGGCACCATTAATAGCTCTTCGCGATGCGGCAGGTTACGAACAACTTGAAAAGGAGTGCCGTACTTTTCGCTATAGAACGTAGCGATCGATTCGCAAACCGTGTAAGCATGCTCTACCTTGGGCAGTATCCAACTTTCGATTCGCTCCCAAATGGCCTGGGTGCGCCTGCGATTAATTAATTCCGGTACTTGGGTAAACAGTTCATGGCTATCGTAAACAAGCGGCTTTTTCTTTCGTTTTGATGCGATAAAACTGGCAGGCAGGCTATCCAGGTCATTCGCCAGGATGACGTCAACCTTCCGTTGAAGGATAAAAATCAACAGTCTGACATTGTATTCGAGATAAAACAAAGGTCCTTTTTTGAAAAAGAGTTTCAGCCGCTTGGTTTTATAACTACGTCGATCTAACCTTTTACTATTGGGTAATCTTCGACCAACTAAAGTTACCTTAAACCCCATTTTTTGTAGGCTTAGTGCAACCTTATGTACACGGTTGTCGGTAACCAGGTCGTTAGTGACGGAGATAATAACTTTTTTCAAGGCCGTTTTTACTTTATGACAAAATAAACGAATTTGAAACAGCTTCTATTATCTTTGCGAAAAAAAACGATGATTCGCTTTTCTGAAAACTACTCTCTTAAAAACTATAATACGTTTGGTATTGAAGCCAAAGCCAGCTTTTTTTTCGAATTTACTGAACTGGATGATTTAACCGAATTTCTTCAATCGAACAGTTCCTGGAAGGAAGAGCCCATTTTTCTATTGGGAGGAGGAAGCAACTTGCTTTTTGTTGATGATTATAAAGGATTGATTATTCACCCAAATGTACCGGGAGTTGAAGTTATTCGGGAAAACCGGAATCAGGTTTGGGTGGAAGTTGGGGCAGGAGAGGACTGGGATCGTTTTGTGGATTACTGTGTTAAGTCTCAATATTACGGGCTGGAAAACTTGTCTTTGATACCGGGAACTGTGGGTGCAGCGCCGGTTCAAAATATAGGTGCTTATGGTGTGGAAGTGCAGGATTTTGTTGATACAGTCAATGGTTTCGACCTGAAAACAATGACGACCTACAGTGTGCCAGCGGAGCAATGTCAATTTGAATACCGGAATAGCATCTTCAAAAATGAGTTGAGAAATCGGTTTATCGTTAC
This sequence comes from Sunxiuqinia sp., assembly GCF_055140945.1. Lineage (NCBI taxonomy): Bacteria > Pseudomonadati > Bacteroidota > Bacteroidia > Marinilabiliales > Prolixibacteraceae > Sunxiuqinia > Sunxiuqinia sp. The sequence continues at coordinate 21,078 of NZ_JBSQYS010000043.1, read as the reverse complement.
GTCAGTTGTTTTTCGGCTGGAGAAATTTCCGGATTTCAAACTAGACTATGGGACACTGAAAGCAGAAGTGGAAAAACGAGGAGAGCTCAATCCGCATCATGTGCGCGAAGCTGTTGTTGCTATTCGTCAATCGAAATTGCCCGATCCGTTAGAGTTGGGCAATGCCGGAAGTTTTTTTAAAAACCCGGTTGTCGATCATGATTTTGCTGAAAAGTTGAAAGCCGTGAATCCGGAAATGCCAAACTACCCGACTGTAGATGGAAAGATTAAACTTGCTGCCGGCTGGTTGATTGAACAATGCGGGTGGAAAGGCTATCGAAAAGGCGATGCCGGAGTGCATGAAAATCAAGCATTGGTATTGGTAAATTATGGTAGTGCTTCAGGTAGAGATCTTTATCTGTTGTCGCAAGAAATACAACAATCTGTAAAAGATAAGTTTGCTGTTGAGTTAGAGCCCGAAGCTAATATTTTGGGTGTATAATTTATTTTAACCGATATTTTTGTATTTGAGCAGCTGTGCGTGTAGTTCTTTGATTGCGGATTCTTGCGTATTGACTTGTTCTTTTGTATTGGTCAAATCGGTGATGTCGTCAATAATCATGATGATGTAGCGCTCTTCTTGAAATTTAAAGCTTCGGGTTGAAAATTGGAGGTGTTTCAATTCCTTTGTTCCTTTTGAATTGTAAAATCCACGTGATATTTTCTCCTTGAAAATGGGCTTGTTCTCATAATATGAGATAATTGCGGATTCTCTTAATGAGCATGATTTACAGTAATTAGTTTCACCGCATCTTTGCATTTCTTCTACGTTGTGTGCGCAACCTATTGCTTCTCCACAACGAACATAAAGCAAATCTTCATTCTCCCTGTTCGAAAAAATAGAACGCAGTGAATCATTAAAAGCTTGAAGTTCCATATTCTTATCGAGTAATAAGACGCAACAGCTAATGTTGTTTAAAGTCAGATTTAGAAACTCGGTGGAACCTTTTAAGAAATCAAAGCTCGTGTTGTTGTGGCTGATTATATTTTTCATTGCATGGTGACTTTCGTCCACTAAAGTTATAACGATTGTCAAAAAACTGCAACCTTGTTAAGCTTTAATTCTACAGTACAATCTAATTTAAAACAAGTATAGATAATTATTATTTATGTGCGTGTTATAAAGAGAAGTTGTTTCTCCGATTTGCTCAATTATTGTACTGAAAACAGACCTGTTTATTACTACCAACGAGAAATATTACATCGATTATCTTTCCCGATTAGGAGTTTGGCAACGATCCATTCTACTGGCAAAGTCAGTTAAAAACTCTTTTCGCCATTTGCTTACCGTTTTGGCTCCAATGTGATCACGCTCCATAAATTCCGGGTTGGGATTGTCTGTCCACCAGTTTGGATACTTATCAGAAGCTTGATTAGCTAATCCCGCAGATGGGATGACAGCAGTTACTTTTCCGGTTTTACCATTTAAATCAGGAACATTACTTTTGATTTCAAATGTAAAGGTTTTTGCACTTTTAGGCGAAAAGCGGAAACGAACAGTTCCGTCTTCAGTAAAATGTCCGCTTAATGACTGATTGTCAACGTTGAGAAAAGCTTCCGGTTTTTCGGGTAAGTTAGTACCAATAGGTAGCGCAATCTCAAGAATTGCAAACTCTTGAATACTGTCTTTTTCATTAGGCATCTTTGTAAACAGGTAGTAAGGGCGATCCCATGCTTTTATATATTGCCCTCCCCAATTGGAGGTCGTTGGGTCTTCCGGATTGGTGCTATTCAATACCCAGGCTAGCGAAGGCGTATCACCCATTTTTATGGTGCCACCCAGTTGTGTCATAAAGAAGTTTCCCATGGCACCGTGATCTTTAATGTATTTCTCTGCAAAACCATCGTTACTCCATTCTGCCGATTGATCACCACCTGTAAACCATCCGCGATAGGTAGCGTTCGATTCAATAATCCAAAGATTTGGGTGGTTGTCAGCAATGTACTGATAAGCATCGGGCGTCCATTTCTTGTTCGGGCCGCCAATGTAATACACCCGAAGTTTTGGTAAAATATCAGGCGCATCATGTAGTGCTTGTGCTAAGTCCTCAATGCCACCCCAAACCAACACATAGAGTGGGCGAGGATCATCAAATCGGGCCCGTTCTATTATCCATTCAGAGCCTTCCGTCGGACTACTAACTCCAGTATAATCGGCCACTTTGGTTGCTCCTTGTTTGGTGATGCTGCGCAATGAGTCGGCTGTTGGATATTTGTTGGAATAACTGACTAAATTCTGATAGTCTTTTTCGTATTGATCAATTACGTGCAGAATATTCTTTTTACCTCCCAACCCAAATGGCGAAGAGATTAAGCCTTCAATATCAAGCGTGTCGGCATAAAGAAATAAATGGATCATGGATTGAAAGTCGTCTGGATCAGTTCCTCCAATATCGGAAGAAACGATTACGCGGCGAGGCTGAGGTACTGCTCTGTCCGGCATATTGGAGTTTTTATTACTCTTCGAGCTGCAGGAACTGAATAAGAGAAAGAACGCAAGCACAAGCCCAATATTTTTAAATGCTTTTTTTAATAATCTCATCTTGCTTTTATTCTACGGTTATTATAATTCTTTGATAGCGGGTTAATCGCGGAGATCCATGGTCGGTAACAGCTAGGATGATATGCATCGTTCCGGTTCCTGGCGGCATCACCCGGCTGGTTTTTACTTCGAGCCAGGCTTTGGGTTGGTCGAAACCATAGATGTCATGTTTTACTCCTGTCCGTGAGTTTGACATGGCGCGGGTACCTGCTTCTTCATAGCAGAACCACTCAAACGATAGCGCATCGCCATCCGGGTCGGTTGAGCTAGTAGCGCTTAGATTGACTCGTTCACCAGGTTTCGCCTCAATATATGCTGGGTGATCAAGCTTAACAATCGGTGGGTGATTCGCTTCTTCGTAGGGAAGAATGGTCCAGTCCATCCGGGCTGCAAAGTCGTTTTGATAGGCTTCCCGCCAGCGCCAGATTGTCGCGTGATTGGTGGTGTGCCATTCTCCATCATTGCCCAATACTTCATCCTGTGCATTTGTCCAGATCGGCCGTGTTTCGGGTTCCAAAAACCATTTTTCAGTTTTAGGAGTATAAAGCTCATAGCGACCACCCCAGCCGCCCCAGTTCGGGTGCTCAGGAACACTCAACCCGTTATTAATTAGATACAAAAATGAAGGGGTATCGCCTTCCATCATGTATTCCCAATGTGGGTAAACAACTCCCAGCGGGCCTTTTCTGCGGATATTGCGGTCCAGCCATTCGTTGGTGACAAGGTCGAAATCTGCTCCATCAAAACGCCCATGAAATTTATCACCGCCAATGGCAATCCATGTGGCATGATGAAAGCCACCACCTGCATTGATTCCGGGAGTGACAATGTAGAAAAGCTCAGGGAATTCTTTACGAATCCATGGGCCACTGTTATCCTGATCGGATATCGCATAAACTCTTAGTTTTGCAACAAATCTTTCCACTTCTTCGGGCGCTCGTGTTTCGCGAACTTTCCAGAGGGCTTGGGCAAGTACGTTTGGGCCTCCCCAAACGGTGACCCAAACAGGGCGGTCATCTTCCCTGTCAACAACATCGATTAATAGTGCTGAACCTGGAGAGTCTTTTCCTTCTCCAACCCCTTCCATATCATCAATAGGAACGCCATGAGAAATACGATCCAGCAGGTACTGTTCTGCAGGGAATCCGGGTTCGTGCAACGCTAAGTTATCGCGAACTTTTCCATATGCTGAAACAATTTTTTCAATGTACTCCGGATAGATTTTTTTAGGACCCGCATTGGGCGTAGCAATCAGCCCTTCAATGTCAATATGATTGGCATAAGTCATTAACCGTACCATCGACATCTGATCGTCCGGATCTCCACCGATATCGGTGAGTACAACTAATCTAGGCTTTTCTACCGCCGAGGTGGATGTAACGACCAAACTCAGCATTGCCAAAAATATAAGCTTTAAAATAGATAATTTGAAGAGATTCATTTGATCTGTCATGGTTGTTTTTTTGCGATCCCTTAATTGATACTGTTTAGGTACTCTTCCAACATGGTATAACCATCCGATGCGATATGATTTTTATCATCAGGATTTGTTTTGTCCAGTTGGTTGCTATCTTCCCATTCATCCGGCATGCCGTCATGATCCGTATCCTTCGGGGCCGGTTTGCTTTTTAGTTCAGGCCATCCGCCTACATCATCCTGCGTGTCGATAATTCCGCAAATTTTTGAAGGATCGGCCACCTCATGTTCCTTTTTGTAGTTGTTGCCTTCATAGGTAGCATACCCACCGCGAACTTCATTAATAATTCGTTCATCGATTTCATCTCTCTTCGGTAAAAGCGCGCCAGCATTGTCAAGAACTTTCTGGTACGCCTTTTCAGCCGTTTGCTGATCAATAGACATTGCTGGCCATGGTCTTTCCAGTTTGACGAACTGCAAGTTGTCTTCACCTCCCTGAGGTTGTACACCTCCATTCCAGTTATCGGTAGTTACTTCTTTGTTTCCTACAATTACATTGCCGGCAACATACCACTTCCCAAAATCATCAGTCGTGTTGCGCATCCATGGATTGCAAATGCGATGAGATACCTCACCAGGCCGAGTTGCGGGTCCCGGCTTGTAATAGTTGGCTGCAATGTTAAACGTTGAAAATGAAAATTTAGGATTGCCGACTTGTTGGTTTTCTCCTCCATAAGTGCTGTTATGCCCCCAGTTGTAGACGACGTTATTTCTATAATCGGTATAACCGGAACCTGAAGCCATGCGAGGGTTTCGGCTGCTATGATGCGCTAAAAGATTGTGGTGATAGGTACCATAGTTTGATCCCCAAATACCTCCAAAACCGTGTGATCCTTTTACGTGGTTCGAATTGAACATGCTTTCTGAAATTATACACCATTGAATGGTGATGCTGTCGCAATGATAAACCGACATGGTTTCATCAACACTCCAACTTGCCGAAACATGATCGAGTATCAGGTTATTAACATACCTAGCTGATATGGCATCGGAATCCTGACCTGATTCGTCTCCAAATCGAACCCTGATGTATCGGATGATTACATGATTGGCACCAATTGTCAGCGGGTATCTTTTGATACAAATCCCATCTCCCGGTGCAGTTTGCCCGGCAATAGTAATGTGAGAGTTTTTAATGCTTAGGTTGCTTTTAAGGTCTATCGTTCCTGAAACCCGGAATACAACTGTCCTGGGGCCGGAAGCTTCAACAGCTGCACGAAGGCTGCCCTCGCCAGAATCATTAAGATTTGTGACTTCAAATACTTCACCACCACGACCTCCTGTTGAATATTTCCCGTAGCCTTCAGCTGTTGGGAAGGCTAGTTGTTGACTGTAACTATATGCGGAGAAGAACATTATGGCTACCAGTGCAACTGACCTATAAAAATGTTTTTGCATAACAACCTAATTAAGTAGTGCGAATAATTTAGTGTGATGTTTCGAGTCATTAACAATTTGTGAAAGAAGCGAAACCGAAAATATCAAATAGGTCCGTGACCTTAAGTTAATAATTTCTGACTAATACTGAGGTAACTACTTCTTTTCAGGCCATTCACTTTTTAAAAGAAAATGAAAGGTGCTGTTAATGGATCCAAAACTTGTATTGATAATTTCAATTTTTTCGTTTTGTAATAATCGAATCATTTCGGCTCCGGCATAAAGCACAGGACCGTAGCCATGAGTAGCATAAATGCTTTTTCCACGGTGATAGTAGTAGGTATTGTCGTGCGCAAATGTCGTTCCTTCGCAGGTGCCATCTACGGCGCCATTTTCAAGCACCCGTGTTTTGATCGCATTCCAACCCGTGAGTGCCACCGGGCCATAAACGTGGTTAATCCATCCTTCGTTAATGCCTTTGGCGATAGCAAAGGTGAACATGGCCGTGCACGATGTTTCTGTGTAGGTGTTATTTTTATCAAGCAGGTTATACCAAAACCCGCTACCATCCTGCAGGTTCGCCAGACTGCGAACCATTGAGCGGTATAGATGCAGAATTTGATCCCGCCCCTGATAGCCTTCAGGCAGAATACTTAAAACTTCAGCCATCGACATCATTACCCAACCGTTGGCACGTCCCCAGTAAAAGCGAGGATCATAATCGGCTGATGTCACGCTCCATCCATGGTCGAACAATTCTTCTTCCGGAATATATAAGCGATCCGCCATTTGTAAAACTTGTCTGACGGCATCGTCGAAATACTTGTTATCGCCGGTAAGCACACCCATGTTAATCAGAAATGGAACGCTCATATACATATCATCGGCCCACACCGATTGGTATTGTGGACGATGACGAGCCAGAGTGCCATCGTCCAGGCGAAACTGATTGTTGGATATGTGTTCAGCGGTGCGGTTAATCAAATCAAGATAGTCTTCATTTTTACTTTTTAAGTAGGTTTTAATTAAGGCTGCACCAATGGAACCACAGTCGTCCAAGGCTTCAAAATCAAGGATTCGCCCCCAGTTACCAATTTTTTCAGAATGTATGTTGTCTGAATTCTTCTGAAAATAGGGCAAATTCTGAACGACAAAATCAAAGAACTTGGTGTTATCGGCGAAAAACGACTTGTCGCCGGTTACATCGTCAATGTATTCAAAAGCAGAAAGCACCACGCCGTGTGTGTATGAATATGAACTTGAAAAGCCCGGTGACGGTTCTGCATTTGGATTGAATGTGGTAAAATCAGTGATCTTTTCTCCTGTCTGCGAATCAACAATGCTTTGAGTGCTCGTGGATTCATAATAAACGCGGATTCTGTTCAATACTTCTTGGATAGTCTCTACGGATGGCAATTCATATGGAATTTCATATTCCGGAATTCTACCTGCTGAGTTTTCTTGTCCGTTTAATATCATACTGGATGATATCATAAAAAGCGCGACTAAAATGGATTTTGATTGACTCATTCTTTTATTGTTAGTTTATAATTGCCTAATTGAGATACGTAGAAGTGCGTCTGATGATGCACCTTAGATAAATTTTAATCTGTGATTTGCATTACGAGGATAGCATCTTCCCATTTTTCAGGTGGAGCCATAACCCGGGATTCATCTTTTTTAAATTGATCAGCTTTTTCGATTTGTCCATTGCGTGGATAAAACCAATAAGCTTCTGCATCATTTCCCAATATGTTTTTGACCCGTGTATAGGAATTATTGGAGAAATACACCAGTGCCTTATCATTGGATCGGGTGGTAACAGCAGTTTTCAGACTCTCGCCACTACCAACACCGGAAATGACACTTCCATTTGGAATCCATTCATGCCAACGATGATCTATTAAAAACTGTTTGCCTATATCCGCAACTTGGAAAGCACCAGGAAAGTCGAGTGCTTGCTGCCAGGTATAGCCGCAGTTGTAGTCACCCTCGCTCCCGCGCATTGCCCATATAGGCGCGGCACCATAGGTGTGGCCTGCTCCCCCGGCAAAAAAAGTATGGTAAAATTGCCTCCGTACTTTTACTGGAGTGATCCAGCCGCATTCATGGCCGTAAGTTCCATATTCATAAGATCCTTCCAAGAATAAACTGGGTTTTACTGGATCTTGTATTTGATAATCATCTAACATGGCTCTGAAAACATCATGAACTTCTTTCCATACTTCCACACCATTGGCATCCTGCCAGGCATCTTCATGAAACCATTGTGAAGAGCCATAAGGATAGTCCCCGTTAGGATGATAGGTGAAAAATACCTCATCCCAGGCAGAGTGCTCCTCGTTCCAGGTTGGAGCCTGTCCGGTAGTACCATTAACAATTCCTTCAGCCATGGCTCTGTATACCGATCGGAAATCGTACTCACTGTATTTTTGTCTTTTGTCGTAAGCCTCGAATTGTGCTTTCGTGTCTCCTCCCAATACCCAGATAATATTTGGTTCGTTTCCATAACGCTCACCTAAAAAATTGCCATATAACTTCGCTTCTTCTGCTGTATACTCGCCAGTCCCGGTAACCAATTGCGAAGCCCAGCAAGGCAAAAGAGCCAGATACATATTTCGTTTTTTGACAGCTTCGACAATGTAGTCAGCATGATCCCAGTAATCATTGACCGAATTCCGATCTCCTCCTTCAACCAATAATGGTTCAGAGGTGTTGGGCGATTTTTCTTCACCGGTAAATGGGCGATGTCCGTATGCATTCTGTGCATTGTCCGGACTCCTGTCTATTCCTCCTCCGTGCGGAGACCAGTGAGCTACAGTTTGTATCACAGTAAAGCCGAGAGCTTGCCGATTGTCCAGATATTGGTCAACCTCTTCACGAGTAAGCTGCTGGATCATGCCCCAACCGGTATCGCCAATCCATAGAAAGGGAGTTCGATCGCTATGTTGAATATAGTGCCCATCGTTGGAAATTTCCAGTTTTCCATGCTCTTTCCAAGGTGGTTGGGCTGATGATAATTGAGGAGATAGAAAAAGCAACGTTAAAATAAATAAGAAATAAGATTTCATATCTTTCGAATTAAATTATTATCATATTTGTTTAACAAGTACTTGTATATTATTGGATTGTAATCACGATCCGTTGATACCTTGTTAATGCGGGTACACCGTCATCAGTCACTTGACAAACCACATGAATGGTTTTTCCTTTTTGAATATCGTTCGGTACAACGAAAGAGGCATCCGGTTTGTCTGCAGATATTATTTTTATACTCCCTTCGTACGTATCTGCTTCCTGGTATTGCCACCATTGGTAGGTCAATTCATCTCCATCAGGATCTGTAGTTCCCTTCGCACTCAATTCCAAACGCTCACCTGCTTGTGCTTTCAATTTTAACGCGCCTTGAAGCTTGACAATTGGAGGATGATTCGCCTCTTCAACGTTTTTCACACACCAGTCTGCCCTTGCTGCAAAATCATTCTGTAGCGCATCTGTCCATCTGGTTATCGGCTTGAAATATTCATTCTTTAAATCTTGATTTTCAGGATATTTATCGCGCATGTAATTACGTCCCCATGCCGTTTGGGTATACCATCTTCCTTCAGGGTAGGTATAGCCAGGTTCAGGCACCGGGTCGAGCCATGTATTTCCTCGAACCTTCACGTACCGGCCTCCCCAACTGCCATAATCCGGCGATTCTAATGAGCCTAATCCTGTTGGGATTGTGTAGATAAACGCGGGAGAGTCTCCTTCTGAGCGGAACGATCCCTGCTGCTTAGGACTTCCGGCACTCCATCCTTCATTGTCATCGCCACCTTTGTAGGCTTGGTATAGCGAACACAGCGATCCATGGTCTTCCAGAATATTCGATTTCATCCAACCGGTTGTGAAATGATCGATTTTGTCGTTGGGTATGATTTTATCCCACTGGTAAGCAATTGCCCAAAACTGGTCACAGATAATGGTTAAAATATCGTATTTGCCCCAATTAGGTCGAATATAGGCCTGGTAGGTCGAATCTTGTTCCCAAATGAAAAAGAACCGGATTTTGTTGGCTACATATTTCATTTTGTCAGGATGCTCTTCTTCAATGGTTTTCAGTGCTCTGGCTATGGTGTTTGTACCGCCCCATGCCTGAAGCCAGATAGGCCGATCATCTGACTCATCAAGTAGAACTTTTACTATATGTTGTGATCCGGGGGTAATGGAATCCATTTCGCCTTCGGCTTCAACGTTGCCAAGGAAAGCAACAGACTTCAGGTAGTCCGGAGCTGGGTAGTCTTCATCATGTGTAACCAAATTAGGGTAAACTTCAGAATATGCTTCGAGGTATGGATCGAGCCAATCATCGCCAGCCCAGCGGTGCCCGTGCCAGTGATATTGCGAACTCGAAGTGATGATTCCTTCTACGTCCCATTCATTGGTATACAGTAAAAAACGGACCATGGAACATTCATCGTCGATCTCGCCATCGGAGGTTACAATTATCCTAGGTTTATTATCTGTAGCCGCTGGTTCTTTTTCGTTTGAACATGACAGAAAAAATGTAATAATAAGTAGGAGGAAATAGGTGAGTACTCTGCTATTCATAGAATTGGTTTTCATCTTTTGTCTGGTTTAGGTATGCTATTCCTCAATTAGTTAATGCTGTTCAAGTATTCTTCCAGCATGGTATATCCTTTATTTGAAATGGTATTTCTGTCATCCGGATTTTCTTTATCCAGCTTGTTTTTGACTTCCCATTCATCCGGCATTCCATCATGATCGGTATCTAAAGGAGGCTGTGAGGAGTTTAGCCTTGGCCAACCGCCCACTTCGAGTTGACTTGCAATAATTTTACCTGTTCTGTTTTTGACATCGTTTACAATACGCTGGTCTACGGAATCACGTTTTGGTAAAGTAGCTCCTCCTGTTGCAAGTATTCGTTGATAAGCTGATTGGGCACTTTCTGTGTTGACCGGTCCAGTTTCAAACGGCTCGTTTCGCTTGTAGGCGTCAATCTCATTTTCTGTCCAACGATCGTTGAAGTTGACTAATTCCCATTGATTGTCAGGTTTTTCCCCGTTGTAATAGTTTCCTGAAAAGTAAGCACGATTATACGGTGAACCTGTGGCATAAGCAATTCCGGTTGCTTTTGAATTGGCACCTGAAATTAAGTAGTTGCCGACGTAATTCAATCGGGTTACACTCTCTTTGTCAGCATTGTAGCCGGCATGTGTTCCACCCCAGTTATAGATGACGTTGTTCCTGAAGTCGAGCAGTAAGCCCAACGGATCTTCATCGTGGGGGTTAGAGTCATAGTTTCCGGGACGAGGATTTCGCCCTTTGTTATGGGCATACAAATTATACAGGTAACTATATTTTGCGCCTCCGGTTCCACGAACTAGTGAGCCAAACCCATGGTTGTCCGGATTAAGGCCTTCAGTGATGAAGCACCATTGCACGGTTACGCGGGTTAGTGTAGGATGGTGCGTGGATGTAGACAATATTTCATCCAGACTCCAACTAGCCGAGCAGTGGTCGACAATGATATCTTTACCTTTCGAGATGCTAATGGCATCCTTACCCTGAAGGCTGCCTTGACCCTGCATCGCATTTCCTAAACGAACCCGTATGTACCGGACGATGACGTCATGTGTTTCTATCCGAACAGTTTCTCCTTTGATACAAATTCCGTCGCCAGGAGCGGTTTGCCCCGCAATGGTGATATAAGGGTTTTTTATCGTTAGTCTATCCTTGAGCTCGATGGTCCCTGAAACTGCGAACAGGACGGTTCGCGGCCCTTTCTGGTCTATTGCCCAGCGCAGACTTCCGGGGCCATCGTTGTCTAAGTTGGTGACATACAAAACGGCTCCACCACGTCCTCCCTTCGAATAAGCGCCAAACCCTTCTGCTGAAGGAAATGCCAGTTGCTGACCAATGCTGGTTGAAGTAAAGAGTGCCAGGATTAATACACTTGCGATTAAATTTTTCATAGAATTGGTTTTTACTATTTTACCGTAATAATGATTCGCTGATACCTTGTTAATGCAGGGTTGCCGTCATCAGTCACTTCGCAGATAATATGTATTGTTTCTCCTGGCAATGCGTCGTCAGGAACAATAAAAGAGGCCTTTTGTTCTTTCAAGGATCTGATCTCCACGGCTCCTTCGTAAGTATCAGCTTCTTGGTATTGCCACCATTGATACGATAAATTATCGCCATCAGAATCTGTAGTTCCGACTGCGCTCAATTCCAGCAAGTCGCCCGGTTCAGCTGCTACATCTATAGGCGTTTGAAGTTTGACAATAGGAGGGTGGTTTGCTTCATCGTATGATTTGACGCACCAATCGGCTCGGGCTGCAAAGTCCTTTTGCATGACTTCAGACCATCGCCATATGGGTTTAAAATATTCTGCATGATTTTTATTTGTGGATGCAGTTGCTCCCAATCTGGAACTATTTCGACCCCACGCTGTAGTCGAGTACCATCTTCCTTTCGGATATTCGTAACCTTCAACAGGCACCGGATCGAGCCACGTATTGCTGCGGACTTTTACGTAACGGCCACCCCATCCGCCGTAGTCTGGTGATTCCATATTGCGGAGCCCGGTCGGGATGTTATGCAGAAAAGCCGGAGAGTCTCCTTCAGACCTGAAATCTCCCTCTCCAAATTCACTCTCAGCCGCATTATGGGCTTTGTAGAGCGAACACAGCGGGCCGTGGTCTTCGAGTATGTATTCTTTCATCCAGTTTCCTTCAAAATAGGGATGCATTTCTTCCGGCTGTGCATCTTTCCAACGGTATGCAATTGCTTCGAACTGATCTGATATAATCGTGAGGATATTGTATTTGCCCCAATTAGGTCGAATATATGCCTGGTAGGTCGAATCTTGTTCCCAAATGAAGAAGAAGCGGATTTTATTTGCCACATATTCCATTTTTTCGGGATGGTCTTCTTCAATGGTTTTGAGTGCTCTGGCAATGGTGTTTGTGCCACCCCATGCCTGCAGCCATATTGGTTGATCATCTGATTCATCAAGCAGAACTTTTACAATATGTTGTGACCCTGGCGTGATGGAATCCATTTCACCTTCGGTTTCGACGTTGCCCAGGAACGCAATTGACTTCAAATAGTCTGGTGTAGGGAATTCTGCATCATGTTTAACCAGGTTAGGATAAACTTCTGAATACGCTTCGAGGTATGGATCAAGCCAGTCGTCGCCAGCCCACCGATGTCCATGCCAGTGATATTGCGAACTTGAGGTGATGATTCCTTCTACGTCCCATTCATTGGTATACAGTAAAAAACGAACCATGGAACATTCATCGTCGATCTCGCCATCGGAGGTTACGATTACTCTGGGCTTTTTTTGTTGTTCTGTTTTGTCTTTGAAAGAATTTTGTGTTGTACATGCTCCGAATAAGGCGATGGTCAGCAGCACTAAGAACCCGTAATTTTTCATAAGTTTTCCTCCTTAAATTACTTCATGTTATATTTAGCTATTATTCTATTCCTCTTTCGAGTTAAATTTCTCAATAACTACAGCAAGCAGTATTACAAAACCTTTAATGACCTGCTGCCAAAAGGGGGATACGTTAAGCAACACTAATCCGTTATTTAAAACACCAATAATTAATGCTCCCTGAACCGTGCCCATAATAGTTCCTTTTCCTCCTGAAAGCGATGTGCCCCCGATGACCACCGCTGCAATGGAATCGAGCTCGAAACCGAAGCCAGCATTAGGTTGAGCCGAATCGAGTCGTGATGTAACCAGTATGCCTCCAATTCCGGCCAGCGCACCGGCAATGGAATAAACGATGATCTTAATTTTCTTGATTTTCAAGCCGGAAAGCTTGGCTGCAGTTTCATTCCCACCGATGGCGTAAATATGACGTCCCAATTTTGTTTTGTTTGTTAGAACTACTGCTGACAGTACTATTATTGCTGAAATCCACACGGGCATGGGGATGCCTAAAAACCAACCGGTTCCAATAAAAGCCATGTTATCGCCCAGTCCTGTGATTGGGAAGCCGCCGGTCCAAAGCATTGTTAATCCTCGCGCAATAGTCAGCATGGCAAGAGTGGCCACAAATGGCGGAACCTTAAATTTAGTGATGGTGAATCCATTGAACCACCCCAGAAAAGTACCGACCAATGTTCCTCCAACCAACGCCCCTAAAAGCGTGAATCCAATGTAGAGGTTCATATCCGTATATTCGGCTCCAAACTTTAGCATGCCTGCAGTAACAGCTCCCGCCAAAGCTAGTATTGAGCCAACAGAAAGATCAATTCCGCCAGTTAAAATTACCAAGGTCATGCCTACTGAAATAACCATGTTGACCGAGATCTGGCGCATCACGTTCCAGGTGTTTTCCGGAGATAGAAAACGGTCGGATAATAAGCTCAATGCAATGCACATGACCACCAATGCAATCATGGATTGGAATTTAATGAGATTATGTTTTAAGCTAGTTGTATTCATAAGTTTAAGTTTATTCTTTTTCTTGGAGGGCTGCTTTCATGATGATTTCTTCTGATGCTCCGGCCCGGCTTAGTTTCGCTGTTAACTTTGATTCGGATAAGACGAGAATATTGTCAGAAATGGCTAATATTTCCGGAAGTTCAGAGGATACGACAATTATTCCCATTCCCTGCGAGGCCAAATCGTTGATCAATTTATAAATTTCGCTTTTGGCACCAACGTCAATTCCGCGTGTTGGTTCATCCAATAGCAAAACCTTTGGGTTTGTTGCCAACCATTTTGCAATGACTACTTTTTGTTGGTTTCCTCCACTTAGCTTTTCAACAGTTTGCTTGGTTGAGGAGACTTTCGTATTCAATTTCTCTGTAAAATGTTTACTTAATTTCGCCTCTTGTTTTTGATTGATGAAGTTGAATTTTGAGATCTCATCTAAACTGGCCATACTTGTGTTTTTCGCCACATTCATGTTTAGAACGAGCCCTTGTACTTTGCGGTCTTCGGGTACAAGAGCAATGCCAGCGGCGATGGCATCATTTACATTTCTTATTTTTTGCTCCTTCCCGTCAATTATAATTTTTCCGGAAACATACTTCAGGTGCAAACCAAAAATGGCTTCCAATACTTCGGTTCTGCCAGCCCCCATAAGTCCGCAAATCCCCAATATCTCTCCTTTTTTTAGTGAAAAACTGACATCGTTTACCAGGTAGTCCTTTTTATTTTCCGGATTCTGAAACTTCAAATTTTCAACACTTAAAATTTCATTGGCACTAATTGTATTCTCTTTTTGGAAACTGCTTTTTAGGTTGCGTCCAACCATCAATTGAATCAGTTGATCCTGCGAAGTGCCCATCATCATTCCAGATCCCATGCTTTGTCCATCGCGCAACACAGCATAGCGATCTGCGATTTCAAAGAGTTCTTTGAGTTTATGTGAAATGTAGGCAATGGCTACTCCTTTTGATTTCAGTTCGTTGATGATTTTGAATAGTAGTTCGACTTCATGGTCACTGATTGCTGACGTTGGTTCGTCCATAATCAAGACTTTGGAGTCGAGCAAAAGAGCTTTCGCTATTTCAACCAATTGCTGTTGCCCGACACGCAACTGGTTCAGGGGAGTTGACGGATGAATATCTAAATGAAGACGGCTGAGTAATTCTTTCGCTTGCTTGTGCATTGCCGTATAGTCCAACAGGCCAAGACGATTGGTTATTTCATTTCCCAGAAATAGGTTTTCGGCGATGCTGAGGTAGGGGATCAGGTTCAATTCCTGGTGGATAATTACCACTCCTTGTTCTCCGGCTTCTTTCGGATTTTTAAAGTTGACTTTTTTGCCGTTTAGCAAAACATCACCCTCATAGTCCGGATAAACACCGGATACGATTTTCATCAGGGTTGATTTTCCTGCTCCATTTTCTCCAATAATAGCGGTCACCTGCCCGGGGAAAATATCCAGATTTACATTCTGCAAGGCATAAACACCTGAGAAGTTCTTGGATACATTCCTGACTTCAAGAATGGGCACCTCCTTGTTATTCTGTTTTTTCATCAGAAGTATTTGCTTTTACAGGAATGATGCTCAGTATTTCCGGGATTGCTTGATCCTCTCTCAGTTCAGCGACTCCGGCAAAGTCAATTTGTTTGCCTATTGTGGCTGATTTTTTTAGACGGGGGACGATCTTCTCTTTTACCAATTTGTTGATGGCAATGGACACATTATTAAAGTCAGTCATATTGATGAAATTATCAATGTTGACTGAGCCTGAGCCGTCGCGAACGGCATTCCCAAAGATAAAGGCTGTCGCAATATGCAGCGTATCTTGTGTGTTATTCAATACGACGGATAGATATTCATCATCGATAGCTTGGATGAATCCGTTTCCCTGAAACAAAAAATAGTAGGTTTTCGAAATGCCCAACTTTCTGCCATAAGTACTGAACGCCATATCTGGGTTTTCATTCAACTTGGTTAAAAGCAAATTTGCATCAGGAGCTTCAGTGATACGCTGTGGCAACTTCTCAGTCCAGAAATGATTGGCATATTCGGAGGCATCAAAAATTGTGGTCGGCGCTTTCGCCTGATGTTCCTGCAGATTTTCAACCTTCAATGAAAGAAATATAATAAGTAAAATGCCAATACTCCCAACGATATAATTTAACGTTTTTTTCATAAGGCACTAATTTTTAGAGAGGTACTTTTCAACATTCTCTTTGGTAACCAATTCTACTTCAACTGGCATTTTGTTGCTGAATTGAGCTTGACCTTTGATGGTTTGATCTGCAAATTCAGCAGATTTGTGAGCCATTAAAACGGGGAACTGCATCACAGTTGCCGCTATTTTATCATCTGCAATAGCACGTATCGCATCGTTTGAACCATCAAAACCAAAGACCTTTATTTCATCCGCTTTACCCGCGGCTAAAACTGCTTGGTAGGCACCCAGAGCCATGGCATCATTTCCGCAAAATACGGCGTCAATATTTGGTTGAGCCTGCATGATGGTTTCCATCACATCCATGGCTTTATTTCGATCGAAGTCAGCACTTTGTTGCGCTACCATTTTCAATTCAGGAAATTCGTCTACCACGCTGTGAAAACCATTGGATCGGTTCCAGGTATTATTGTCTCCCACCAGACCGAGAATCTCAACATAGTTGCCTTTTTGGTTCATTTGCCTGACGAAGTATTCGCCCAGTTTAACGCAGCCGGTAAAACTGTCAGAAAGTAATTGGGAGGCGGCTGCATCTAGAGAATTGATCTCGCGATCCATGCAAAAGGTAGGGATGCCGGCAGTTTTGGCTCGTTTAACATTTAAAACTGAACCATCGGCATCTGTTGGGTTAAAAAGAATTGCATCGTAACCCATGGCGATGATGTTGTCGAAGTGCTCGGCTTCTTTGGACGAGTTGTTTTGGGAGTCAAAAATTTGAGTTTCGTAGCCCAATTCTTGTGCTCGTTTAGCCGCTGATTCACCCAAGACAACAAACCATGGGTTGTTCAGTGTAGATATAACAACTGCTATCTTTTTCTGCTTATTTTTTTGAGTTGTAGAAGAACAACCCAGAAAGCCACATAAAAAGATAAGCAGTAGAATTTGTTTAGTTAGGTTCGATTTGTATGTCATTTAGTTAAGTTTTTGTCTTCATTCCAGTAATTTTAAGGTGGTTTCTTTCAATCCCTCAGCTGTAATTCCGTAATGCTTAAAAATATCTCCTTGCGAACCAGTTACGGTATCTTCATCCGGAATTCCAATTATTTTAAAAGGCTTTACTATTTGTTCCTGCATTAAGACCGAGGCACACGCTTCGCCCAAGCCACCATGGATACTATGCTCTTCTACCGTTACAATAACTTTGCATTTCTTTGCCGCATCAATAACAGCTTGCTTGTCCAATGGATTAATGGTATGCATGCTGATGACTTCAGCACTTAGACCTTCTTTTTCTAAAAGCTGAGCTGCTTCGTATGCCGGAGCAACTGTTTCTCCGCAAGCAATGAAAGCGACATCGCTTCCCTCGCAAATGGTTGATGCTTTACCAATTTCAAATTCATTTTTAACACGAGGAAGCGTTGGCATTGCTTTCTTACCAAATTTCAGAAAAATTGGTTTTTCAGATTTGGCTGCTGCAATAATAACTTCACGAGTTTCAAAATTATCGGCAGGTACCACAACTTGTATGTTGTTGATAGCCCTTAGTGCGGCAACATCGTGCAATGAATGATGGGTTGTCCCCAGAGCACCGTAGCTTACTCCGGCGCTAATTCCAACTAACGTAACCGGCTGGTTAGAGTAAGCGACATCATTTTTTATTTGTTCCAGTGATCGGGTTGCCAGGAAGCAAGCCGGAGAAACGGCAAATACGCTTTTACCGGCTGAGGCCAATCCTGCGGATACACCTACCAGGTTTTGCTCGGCAATACCTACTTCAACAATTTGTTCGGGTAGTTTTTCAGCAAAAGGGCCCAATTTGCCGGAACCTCTTGAGTCGCTGGTGACAGCCAAAATGTTTTTGCTTTTCTCGCCTAGTTCAATTAGCGTTGCCGAAAACTCTTCTAAATTGGCACGCCCCATATTTAATGCTTTTAAAGTCATTTTTTTAGTTCTAAATTTTGAATAAAAAGAGTTGTTCGAATTAGTCTGTGACGAGCTGTTTAGTTAACTCTTCTTCTTCGTTGCTCAACTCTTGTATGGCTCGTTCGTATTCCTCATCTGACGGAACTCCGTGGTGCCATTTCTTTTCATTTTCCATATAGCTTACGCCTTTTCCTTTAACGGTATTGGCAATAATAAAAGTTGGTTTTCCATCTTCAACCGGAATATTATTCAAGGTTTCACGAAGTTCTGAAATATTGTTTCCGTCAATTGAAATAACATGCCATCCAAAGGCTTTCCACTTTTCATCAATGGGGTAAGGGCTACAGACTTCCCGGTTTGGACCTGTAATTTGCAAGGCATTGTGATCCAGTATAGCGACCAGGTTATCCAATTTATAATGAGCTGCCATCATCGCAGCTTCATAGTTTGATCCTTCCGCTAATTCTCCGTCGCCAACTAAAGTAAAAACTTTGTAGGGAGCTTTATCTTTTTTCCCTGCCAATGCAATGCCTGCACTGATCGGTAATCCATGCCCCAGAGCTCCGGTGTTAAACTCAATGCCATTTACTTTTCGTGTTGGATGTCCCACGTATTTAGATTGATACTGACACATGGTCTCCAGGTCACTTTCAGGATAAAATCCCCGATCAGCAAGCACGGCGTAAAGCGCTTCAACTGAATGTCCTTTGCTTTGGATGTAACGATCTCTGTTTTTGTCAGAGAAATTCTCGGGTGAAACATTCAGCACATCATTATACAACACATTTAGAATGTCGGTACATGATAAACTTCCGCCGGTATGACCTGCTTTGGCTAGTTTTATATATTTAAGGAGCATTCGTCTGTACTTGACAGATTTTAATTTTAGCTCCAGATCTGTGAATTTTTGCATCTTATTTTCTTTTCTAATCAATTAAAACGCTCTTATTCGTGTTTGTAAATATCCCATCCCAGGTAGTTGCCAATTGCTTCTTCTAATATTTCAGAAACATGTCCGCGAACCATAGCTACGTGGTGTTCAAATCCATTCTTACACATATATTTCATCAGGTTTTGCAGGTTCGGAATATCGCAAACTGCAATGCCTCCATCCATTCCGTAGGGATCGTCGGTCATTGTACCTTCACCTAAGTAGGTTTTAATTAATCCCTTATTGTCATCGGTTGAAATACGGAAATAGGTCATGTCTCCAGCTGCTACTTTTCCTTTTACAGCACCAAAGGTATCTTCGCTGCCAAGCACCGTTCCGAGTACATCGAGGCTGCCAATTTCAATGTCGTTCTGGAAGAATGATTTCGGGTAGTTGCTACAGTGCGTGCAAACGACCTTGTTGCGGTCTTCGGCGAAATTGTTGTTCCAGTCGAGGATGGCTGAAGGTGTTTGAGCTGCCAATGCCAGCGCATACATAGAGATGGTTCCTGCAACGTCCACTTCACAAGCCGATGGCATCAGTTTTTCACCCATCATGCTCATGGTGACGCAGGCAGCACAGCCGTAATTCTTTTCGATTGATTCCCAGCATTGAAGAGCCGAAATGTCAATGTCGTTTTCGTTGATCCAGTTTTCAACAGCCAAGCCAAAACGAGCTTGTTTTGCAATCTTTTTTTGTGCCGTGATCGCACAGCTTCCATAAGCTTGAATTGCTTTAACTTTTTCCACTACTGCCGGATCATTTTCATCAATCTTGTTGGCTGCGGCAATAATTTCAGACATATCAACAGGAACAACCGTAATGCCAAATTTCTGCAACAGCTTTTCGCTGAAACGCATGGTTTGGAAACCAATAGGCCGGGTTCCGATTGCTCCTACACGTAAATTGCTCAGTCCTTTTACCACGCGGCAAATACCAGCAAACTTAACCAGATCTTTGGTGAACTCTGCGCTATCGATACTATAGGTATGGTAAATGGTATCTGTAAATTTCACATCGTATTGGTAGAAGTTGTTGCAAACGGACAATTTTCCACAAAATGCATCACGGCGGCTTTTTACGTCAACTTTGTCGTTTTCGTCGTCGCAAGCTTGCACCAAAACAGGAACCTTTAATCCTGATAGTTTTATGGAATTTACAACTCCCAATTCATCACCGAAGTTTGGCAAAACAACAACAATACCTTCGATAATGTCGCTGTTCTTTTTGAATAGGTCAGCGCATTTTACAGCGTCTGCATATCCTTCAATATTTCCGGTAGGGGTTTCTGACTCGGGAAGGATTACTGTTCCAAAGCCCATTTTGTCCAATTTCTCCAATACTTTTTTGCGAGCATCAACAGCCAACTGAGCATTGAAAATGTTGCGCGTGGCGATGATTACGCCAAATGTTTGTTTCTTTTGATTCATTGTATAACGTTTTTAATTTTTTTTGATTGTTAATTTAGTCGGGCTCTTTCAACTGCTTTTTTCCACCCGGCGTAATTGGTTGTTATTTTATCTTGATCCATTGCTGGCTCAAAAAGCTTTCCATCCTCACGAAGCGATTGGATCTCCTCCAGGTTCTTCCAGAACCCGACCGCTAGTCCCGCCATAAATGTGGCTCCGAGTGCCGAAACTTCTTCAATTTCGGAGCGCGCAACATTTCGGTTCAAAATGCCGGACTGAAATTCCATCAAGAAATCATTTCGGGTTGGTCCGCCATCGGCTCGTAATTCCTTTAATTGAATACCACCTTTTTCTTCCATTAAGCTGATGAGGTCTTTTACTTGATATCCGATGCTTTCTAAGGCTGCCCGAACAATGTGGGCTTTGGTTGTATTTCGTGGCATCCCTGACAAACAAGCGCGAGCTTGATTATCCCAGTAAGGAGCGCCCAGCCCAACAAAGGCAGGAACCAGGTAAACTCCATTGTTATTTTCTACTGACGTTGCCAGAGCTTCTGTTTCCGACGCATCGTTGATCAGTTGAACTTCGTTTTTCAGCCAGTTGAGTGTATCTCCGGTACAGTGAATATTTCCCTCGAAAACATAGTAAATAGATTGGTCGATTCCGTAACCAATGGAGGTGACCAGTCCTTCAGGAGATTCTAATGGCTCCAGTCCAATGTTCATCATGATAGAAGATCCTGTTCCGTAAGTTGCTTTTGCCAT
>NZ_JBSQYS010000042.1:0-42472 GCF_055140945.1 Sunxiuqinia sp. | reverse complement strand
ATATACGATCGGTTTAATGATGTCCTTGATGTCGGTCACCACAGCCATTGTCTCATCCAGATTAAGTTGGATAAGTAAAAAAATAACCATTAAGCAACAGCTTATTATTGGAAGTTTGAGCTATTTTTTTTCGACAGTATTAATGATGATTGCGCAAAGCTATGGAATGCTGATCGTTTCGGTAATGATATTCGGAGTTGGGCACGGAGTAATTATTCCATCAGTTCAAAACCTGTTGGTTGGTTTTGCCTCTATTCAGGAGCGTGCAGCTTTCATGTCGGTTAACTCGATGGTTCTTCGTTTGGGGCAAACTTTAGGTCCGCTGATCGTTGGTATTTTCTATTCACTAAAAGGGTTGAGCGCAGCATTTGGAACAGGAGCCGGACTTGCTCTTTTAATGTTTTTAATCATCCAGTTTGTATTTTCCACATCAACCCATAAATAGTTGGCTTTGTCCTAAACACAAAAAACAACAACTATCCAATCAACTATTTTAATAGAAATGGCTAGTTTTGTAGCGACAATTTAAGACATGATTGATAGTAACAAAAAATATGTCATCTTAGAGGGTTGGATCTCTATCTTCACGAACCTGCTGCTTTTCGCCCTGAAATACTGGGCCGGAATCGTATCCGGATCGATCGCTCTAATTGCCGATGCATGGCATACCTTAACCGATTCCGTTTCGTCGGTTATCGTGCTACTTGGCGGACGACTGTCGCGCAAACCAGCTGACGAGGAACACCCTTTCGGGCATGGACGAGCCGAACACATTGCGGCAGTCATTATTGGCGTTCTATTAGCTATTGTCGCTTTTGATTTTGTGATTAATTCCATCGAACGATTCAACAGCCGGGAGTCCGGCACATTTGGAACCACCGCTATTGTAGTCACAATTATTTCAATTATTGGAAAAGAAGTGCTTGCTCAATATGCTTTCTGGGGGTATCGGAAAACAAAATCGTCTATCTTAAAAGCTGATGCCTGGCACCATCGAACCGACTCGCTTTCATCCATCATCATTTTAATTGGTATTTTGGTTGGCAAGTATTTTTGGTGGATCGACTCCCTGCTGGCTTTAATTGTTGCCATTATGATTGCCTATGCCAGCTACGAAATACTTTCGAAAGAAATACAAAGTTTACTAGGGGAGCGAATTGACCCTAAGCTAATTGGGGATATCAAAACGGAGGTTGACAAACTCCTTGAATTAGAAGTATTCATCCACCATTTTCACTTGCACCAATACGGTCACCACAACGAATTAAGTTGCCACATCAAACTTCCGGCCGACATGCCATTAAGCGAAGTGCATGAAATTTGTACCCGGATTGAAAATCATATCAAACAGAAATTTAACTTGGTTACTACAATTCATCCGGAACCTTATGAAGATTCGTAAGCATTTCTAAAAAAACATTCAGAATTTTGATCTCACTACTTTTTAAAAAAGTTATTGTCTTTTAGCTTCAAATCATACTTAATATCCTTATTTTAGCGTTTTTGATTTTTAAGATGAAAAAGAACTTATTATACATTTCAATTCTAATTGGACTAGCAATTTCCTGCGACGATGTCTACGAGCAGCCACCGCAGGCGTTTTTGGAAATTGCTTTGGAAAATGTAGACTCACTGGACAACTCAACTCCAAAAGTTTCGGCATACGGCATTGGGATGGAGGATAGTATATGGCTCTATCAGCAAACCACTGATTTATTCTTGCTTCCCCTAAGCCTTGAAGAAACAACGAGCTTTGTAATTTTGCTAGACTCGATTGCCGACACCCTGAGAATTACCCATGAAACCGAATTAGTTTTCGAATCAGCAGAAACCGGATTTTACAACGAATTTAAAATACTTGATGTCGACCACAGCTATAATCGTATTGACGATTACGCCGTGACTGACAGTTTGGTGACAAAGACCTGGCATGAAAATATTAAGCTTTACATTAATTCTCTCCCTGATAGCATTAATTAGTTTTGGGCAGGAGCGAGAGCTAAAGTTAAAACCCAAACGAAAAGACAACTTCATTCACATGGATGGGTTGCGCGTTGGAATGGATCTTTCACGCTCACTACAACACTTTTGGAACAAAGGAAACCGCTATGGGACCGAATTCAGCATTGACATGGAACTGATCCCAAACTTATACCCCACCCTTGAAACCGGATGGGAGAAACTTCGATTAACGCAAGACTATCTTGATTATTCTTCATCTGGATCGTATACAAAAATTGGCTTCGACTATAATATTCTGGTCGCTGAAAACCGTCAGGACATGGACATGGTGTATGTTGGCTTGAGATACGGGTTTACACTGGCCAACCAGCAAGTTAAGTCCTTTTATGTGCCAAATTACTGGGGCGACTTCAGCGGCAGCTTCGATAAACAAAACTACAGCGCTCAATGGACCGAGATTGTATTTGGCATGAAAGGCGAAGTATTGAAAAACTTTTTCATAGGCTGGAGTATCCGTGGCAAACTAAAACTTGGGCAAAAAGATTTTGACTTGCCTCATGTCTACTTTAATCCTGGGTTTGGTCCGGCTGAAAAAAAATTCAATTTCGATTTTTCATATTCAGTTTACTACAATTTTCCATTTAATTTTAGAAAGTAGACCATGAAACATTATGTTCTTACTTTAGGTTTTGTTTTCCTGTCGATGCTTTCGGGAATGGCGCAAACCGAAAATGGTATTGTAGTCAGAAAATACAGGAATCAGCAAACCTGGCTAATTGAGGAAGGTGCCAAAATTACCATTAAAAAGGACGGACAAAAATACAAGGGGAAATTCAAAATTATCGATAAAGAATCGATCCTCGTAAACTCAGACACGATAAAAATCAATCAAATACAGGAATTATACGCCAAGCTTTCTACCAGCAATCTTTCCGGAGGCGTGTTTACTCTACTTGGCTCCTGGACCGGAGTCGGCGGAATAAGTGGGACAGTTATGGCAGTATCTGAAGGTGGGTTTGCGATACTGGTCATTCCGTTCACAGCAGGTATTGGAACCTTTGGAACGTTGTTAGCTATCAAAGGTGTACAACTTCTTTCACGTGGGCGAAAATTTAATACTGCCAAGTGGGAGTATTTGATCATTCAAGAGCCGTCCGTGGTTCCGGCTAACTAATTCTTCCAATCATTATCGGTCAGCATTTCAGTGTTTTTTTGCTGCTGTTTTTAACCCTTTTTTTCTTTCTGATTTGAAGGCGCAAAATAATTCTTCAAACAGTGACTTTTACCCATTTTTTCGTCGAACTAAAAAGCATTCTTTTGCAGCCGATTCGGTCGCCAAAAAGCAACACGAATTTTTACGAGTTTGAACCGGAGAAAAAGAATGAAAAATGACTGAAACACAAAAAATAAAATTAAAGACAACACTGACGGACTATTTGGTAATTGCGTTTGGCATGTCACTATACGTTCTTTCATGGACCGTATTCTTAATTCCTGCAGAAATCACAGGAGGAGGAATCAGTGGTCTATCGGCAGTTATTTTTTATAGCACCCAGATACCCGTTGCTGTTAGTTACTTTGTAATCAATTCATTTCTCATTTTAATAGCCATTAAAATTTTAGGAGCAAGCTTTGGCATAAAAACAATCTTTAGCATGGGAATCGCAACCCTACTCTTTTGGCTTACTCCAAACCTAATCAGCGAACCGCTGATTGACGATACTTTTCTGTCGGCTGTTTTGGGAGCCATGATGGGTGGAATTGGAATTGGGCTGGTCTTTACGCGTGGAGGCAGCACCGGAGGAACCGACATTATTGCCATGATAATCAACCAATACCGGAACATTAGCCCCGGTCGGGTAATCATGTATTGCGATGTGATTATCATTGCATCAAGCTACTTTGTTTTTCAATCACCAAGCAAACTTGTTTACGGCTATGTTTCCATGTGGGTAATTGCATATACGATTGATGCTTTTTTAAATGGTTCGAACGCATCTGCTCAAATTTTTATATTTTCGAAAAAATTTGAAGAAATTGCCGACTATGTCAATAAAAATGCCAGTAGAGGCGTTACAGTACTTGACGGAACAGGCTGGTACACCAAAGAGTCGGTAAAAATAGTCATGACAGTTGTACGAAAAAGAGAAACCAGTCTCATTTTTAGAAAATTAAAAGAGATCGATCCGGAAGCATTTATTTCCATGGGGAGTGTGATGGGTGTTTATGGGCAAGGTTTTGACAAGATGAAAATTTAATATGAAAAAATATATTGCCGAAGTTGTTTTAGTGCTGATTACCTTAAGTTTATTCGTCGTTTTTTTGGTTAACCCGCCAGTTGAAAATCCGGCTCCTGTTCCCGAACCGGAACCAATTCCGATACCCGATCCTATTCTTCTGTTTGGACTTCCCGTGGATTCATTCACGATTGAAGATGCCGATATTATGCGTAACCAAAATTTATCTGATATTTTGGTGAAAAAGAATATTTCGTATCAAAAGATTGATGAGCTGGCTCGCAAATCGAAACCTATTTTTGATGTCCGTAAGTTAAAGCACAAGAACCATTATCATTTTTTCCTGAAGAAAGACAGTGCTCAAACACCTGCCTATTTCGTTTACGAAATCGACAATACCGATTACGTGGTTTACGACCTGAATGATTCTATTCAGATTTATAAAGGACAAAAGCCAATCCACACGAAGCTGAGATCTGCGTCGGGAACAATTAAAAGCTCACTTTGGAATGCGATGACTGATAACAATATCAATCCGGTCCTGGCCATTGAGCTTTCCGACATTTATCAGTGGTCGATCGACTTTTACGGCATTCAAAAAAACGATAAGTTCAAGGTTATTTACGAAGAGAAATATGTTGACTCCACCTCAATTGGCATTGGCGAAATTCACGCCTGCCAGTTTCATCATATGGGTGAAGACTTTTACGCATTTCATTTTGAGCAGGACAGCAGCCTAAGCTATTTCGATAAAGAAGGAAATAGTCTGAAAAAAGCTTTCCTGAAAGCACCATTGAAATTTTCAAGAATCAGCTCGCGATTCTCAAATAGTCGTTTCCATCCGGTACTTAAAATCAGGCGTCCACATCATGGAATTGATTATGCTGCACCAACCGGGACTCCTGTTCAATCGATTGGTGATGGGGTTGTCACGCGAAAGGGCTATCAAAAGCGCGGAGGTGGAAACTTTGTATACATCAAACACAATTCGGTTTATACAACCTGCTACATGCACTTACATGGCTTTGCAAAAGGAATTGCTCCCGGTGTGCGAATAAAGCAAGGACAGGTTATTGGTTATGTTGGCGCAACAGGACTAGCAACTGGCCCTCATCTCGATTTTAGGGTATTTAGAAACGGGTCGGCTATGGATCCGCTGAAAGTAAAAGCACCACCTGTGGAACCGATTCACGATGAAAATTTAGCTGCATACAACCAAGTGAAGGATTCGCTGACCGCACAGCTTAATCTAATTCCTTTTCAAGAATAGGATTACACATAGAAATAAGTAAAAAGCTCAAACAGCATATCATTTGCTGTTTGAGCTTTTTTATACCTATTCTAATCCTGACTTTGATATAGCACCTCTTCTATCACCCGGGGAAAATGTTCATGCTCGAGTAAATGTATCTTTTGAGCGACATCGTCCGGAGTATCCGATTGCTCCACATCGCAATTCGCTTGAAAAATAATGTTCCCTTCGTCATATTTTTCATTCACATAATGAATGGTGATGCCCGATGACTTTTCTTTATTCTTCACAACAGCTTCATGCACAAACTGACCGTACATTCCTTTTCCTCCATACTTAGGCAATAAAGCCGGATGTATATTTATTATCGGAAACTCTTCGGTGAGGTACCTCGGCACCAACCAAAGAAAGCCCGCCAAGACAATCATGTCTATTTTTCGGTCAGTCAATTCATCGAGGATGTCAATGCTGTGATAAAACTCGTCTCGTGAAAAAGTAAAAGTCTCAACACCAAGCCTTTCAGCTCGTATCAATGCATAGGCATTTTCGTTATTTGACCACAAAGAATCAACAATAACATTGCGATTTCCGTTAAAATACTCGATTATATTCTGTGCGTTACTGCCTGATCCTGAGGCAAAAATGGCAATCTTCTTCATCTCAAATTTAGTTCTATTATATTTTTAGAATAATGGACTCACATGTTCAAATATAGTCTAGACAATCAATAACTTACAGTCCAAAACAGCTATTTATTTAAGTTTTTCTTTGATATATTTTGGGTAAATTTATTACTTTGCAGCGGATTTTTTAAAAACAAAATTGAATATTAACTTAAAATTAGAACTATGTCTGACATTGCAGGTAAAGTTAAAGCAATTATCGTTGATAAATTGGGAGTTGACGAGAGCGAAGTAACAAATGAAGCTTCTTTTACAAATGACTTAGGTGCAGATTCTTTGGATACAGTAGAATTAATCATGGAATTTGAAAAAGAATTTGATTTGGCTATCCCAGACGATCAGGCTGAAAAGATTTCAACTGTAGGTGAAGCTGTTTCTCACATCGAAGCAAACGTTAAGTAATAAATTTGAATTAAAGATTTATGGAATTTAAACGGGTAGTTATAACCGGACTTGGAACCGTAAACCCGCTTGGTAATTCTGTACAGGAATTTTGGGAAGGGCTTAAAAACGGGGTTAGTGGAGCTGCACCTGTCTCTCGGATGGATGTAGACCTTCATAAAACCCGATTTGCATGTGAGTTAAAAAACTTTGACCCAACGGACTACGTTGAGAAAAAAGAGGTTCGTAAACACGATCCATATACGCTTTATGCATTTGCATCATCTCAGCAAGCAATTGACGATTCAGGTCTTGACCTGGAAACACTCAATAAAGATCGCGCTGGCGTGATTTGGGGAGCAGGAATTGGTGGTTTGCAAACTTTTTATGAAGAAGTTAGAGCATACAACCTTGAGCGCCCTAAGTTTAATCCTTTCTTTATTCCGAAAATGATTGCGAACATCGCGGGTGGATTAGTATCTATCCGCTTTGGATTTCGCGGTCCCAATTTTACAACTGTATCAGCATGTGCATCAGCGTCACACGCCATGATCGAAGCGTTTAACTACATTCGCATGGGTAAAGCTGATTTGTTTATTACAGGGGGCTCCGAAGCAGCAATCAACGACGCAGGATTATGTGGTTTCAATTCGATGCGTGCACTTTCAACACGTAATGACGATCCGACAACTGCATCCCGACCTTTTGATAAAGACCGGGATGGATTTGTAATGGGCGAAGGATCTGGTGCTCTTATTTTTGAAGAGTACGAGCATGCGAAAGCCCGCGGAGCAAAAATTTACGGAGAAATTGTAGGCGGGGGAATGTCGGCAGACGCTTACCATATGACTGCCCCTGATCCGGAAGGAAGAGGTGCTTCACTGGTTATGAACTGGGCCTTGGAAGATGCCGGAATAAAACCTGAAAACATTGATTATATCAATGTTCATGGAACCTCTACTCCACTAGGAGATATTGCAGAGCCAAAAGCAATTCAAAAATGTTTTGGCGACCATGCTTATAAATTAAGTATTAGTTCTACCAAATCAATGACAGGTCACTTGTTAGGTGCTGCCGGAGCGATCGAAGGCATTGCTTCAATCCTGGCATTGAGAGATGGAATTGTTCCTCCAACAATAAATCACTTTACTGACGATCCGGAGATTGACAGCAGACTTGATTTTACATTTAACAAAGCAAAAGAACGCGAAATGACTTATGCATTGAGCAATACATTTGGCTTTGGAGGACATAATGCTACAGTAATTTTTAAGAAATACTGATAAGGTGATAAGAAATATCGCACAACAAATAAAACTCTTTTCTTCTCCGAGAAAAGAGTTTTATTTGTTTTTAAGATCATTATTCAATTGCTCGCCGGTCAATATTAAACTTTATGAAACGGCACTAACTCATCGCTCAGCTTCAAAAACTGATTCGCAAGGGAATTGGGTTAATAATGAACGGCTGGAGTATTTGGGCGATGCAATACTGGGGGCAGTTATCGCAGAATTTTTGTATAACCGGTTCCCAAATATGGATGAAGGTTTTCTCACTCAGATGCGATCTAAACTAGTGAACCGAAGCTTTCTAACAGAATTAACTTTTCAGATCGGGCTGAACTACTACATTGAATCGAACACGAACAACACCGACGAGAATAGCCATATCTATGGTGACGCTTTAGAAGCGATTATTGGCGCCTTATACCTTGACAAAGGCTACCAGGTCACACGGAATTTCATTATTCGTAAATTACTTCTTCAACAAGTAGATCTGGATGTCATTCAAAAAACAAATACCAACTACAAAAGTCAGCTGATTGAATGGAGCCAGAAAAATAAAAAAGAAGTTGACTTTTCAACTGTCGAGAATACAGTTGGAGAAAATAAGCAGCCACACTTCGTTTCAACAGTAACGATCGATAATCGTGTAATTGGGAAAGGTGAAGGTGGATCAAAAAAGGAAGCTCATCAGAAGGCATCAAAAGTGGCGCTCGGCAAGCTAAACGAACTTGAAGGACAGGAGAATTAAAAGCGCGAGTGTTAAGATTCCTAAACAAAAAAGCGGAGCCTCTCAACTCCGCTTTAAAAACCAAAACCTAAATTCACCTTGTAAAAAACTCAGTTAAACCCCATTTGTGCAAATGCAGTTTTATACATTTGCTCTAACAAAGATATAGAGATTATACATGCAGCGATGCTAACAAATGTTAAAGCCTGTTAAGATTTTGTTTACACCAAAACCGTTTAAACTCAATATCTACAGCCAATGTTAAATATTGTTAAACAGCTGATTACCCTGTTTTTTAAAGATTATATTTGTAGTCATGAGTAGACGAGTTATCATTTTTTTGATTGTGATCATGGCCATCGTAATGACTAGCTTGATTCTGGTGCAAACCAACTCCATTCAAAAAGCTTTTCAAATAAAAGAAGAACAGTTTGACCAAATGGTGAACCGCTCTATTCGGCAAGTTGTCCGAAAACTAGAACTGGAAGAAGCCTCTTTGCTTGCTGCGCAAAGTAATCTTCAAGCATATCGCAACTCATTATTTCCAAAAAACAACCAACAACAACGTATTTTCCCGGGGAACTCGAATAATAAAGCAACAGGAAAGAACGGAGATGTTAATATTTCATTTCGCTTTTCTCAACGCAATAACTCATCGACCTATCGCGAGGAACTATCGATTACATATAACGATTCCACCTCAACCTATCGAAATGAACGTGGAATGCCCGGAGACTTCCGCTCAGCATTTGATGAAATACATGATTACGATGGTTATATTCGTCAGCAATACGAAAAGCGCAGAAATGAACAGGCTAACTATTACCGAATCATTCAAAATCAATTTCTATTCTCCCAGCTACCAATAAGCGAACGCATAAATCAAAAAGCATTAGAGCGGGCATTAAAGGAAGAGTTTAACAACGCAAACATAAACCTGGATTATAAATACGCCATCTACTCATTCCCGCAAGGACAGGAGCAAAAAATATACGGAAACGAGGGATTCAATCCGGACAATAAAATCCCCTATAAAAGCCTCCTTTTCCCAAACGACGTGATTGATCCAAAACCAAATTACCTGTTTGTTTATTTCCCGAAGCGACAAAGCTACCTCCTTAAAGAAGCTGGATTAATGGTTATTCCAACCGCTATTTTAACAGCCTTGCTTATCGGAATATTCGTTTACACCATATTGATTATTCTGAAACAAAAGAAACTATCAAATATCAAAAACGACTTTATCAACAATATGACACACGAGCTTAAGACTCCTATTTCGACCATTTCGCTCGCAAGCCAAATGTTGCACGACAACAGTGTAAGCAACACCCCACGTACAATCGAGCATGTGTCAAATGTCATTTTGCAAGAGAGTAAACGACTTGGTTTCCAGGTTGAAAAAGTATTACAAATGGCTGTATTTAACGAAGGTCGTTTAAAGTTAAAATTCAAAGATGTTCATTTGAATGAGCTAATTAACAATGTAATTCTTAACTTTGAGATACGGGTAAAAAGCAAAAATGGCACCCTAACATCAACAATAGCAGCCGAGAACGACCTGATTAAAGGAGATGAAGTGCATATTACCAATGTGATATTCAATTTGCTGGACAATGCCATGAAATACGGCAAAGACGTTCCGGCTATTGAAGTAAACACCGAAAACAAAAAAGACTTTGTAGTCGTTTCGGTAAAAGACAATGGTATTGGAATCGCGAAAGAACATCAGGCGCAAATCTTTGAGCGATTTTACCGTGTGCCAACTGGCAATGTACATGATGTAAAAGGTTTTGGACTTGGCTTAAGCTATGTAAAGAAAATTATTGACTCGCACCAGGGAAAAATAAAGGTGGAGAGTGCTTTAAATAAAGGAACAAAATTCATGATATACCTCCCACTAAATGTGAAAGTAAATGGAAACAAAAACAAAACTTTTATTAGCCGAAGACGATGAAAACTTAGGCCTTCTGCTTAAAGAATACTTGATAGCCAAAGGATATGATACTGATTTGTATGGTGATGGTGAAGTTGCCTACGACGGATTTAAAAAAAATCAGTATGGTTTGTGCATTCTGGACATTATGATGCCTAAAAAAGACGGGATGACTTTGGCCAGAGACATTCGGTTAATCAACTCAGACATTCCTATTATTTTTCTTACAGCCAAAAACCTGAAAGAAGATGTATTGGAAGGATTTAAAATGGGAGCCGACGACTACATAACCAAGCCATTTAGCATGGAAGAGCTGATATTCCGCATCGAGGCTATTTTACGTCGCACCAGCGACAGCAAAGGTGGAGAGCAGTCGACCTATCAATTGGGGAAATTTACATTTGACCATCGGAAGCAAACGCTTGCAACGGATGAAAAAACGGTCAAATTAACAACCAAAGAATCAGAACTTTTGCGATTGCTTTGCAACAATGCCAATGATGTTTTGGAACGTAATTTTGCATTGAAAACCATTTGGATTGATGACAATTATTTCAATGCACGAAGCATGGATGTTTACATCACCAAATTGCGTAAACACTTAAAAGAAGAACCTACAGTTGAAATTATTAATGTACACGGAAAAGGCTACAAGCTTATCGTTTGATTTTTTCTGTCGAATAAATATGATGATACCAAAATCCCTGTCAATAGCTGACCGGGATTTTTTAGTTCGATTCAGCAGGCTCATCTTTTCCGAAAAGCTCAAATGCGGTCGCAATCTGCTCTGATCTGCCCATGATATAAACAACATCATGTTTCTCAAGAACCGAATGCACGTCCGGATGCTCGATTAGCTTATCTTCCCGAAGGATGGCTACCAAGGTAACCCCAAACACCTTTCGGAAACGAATCTCGCTAATGCTTTTGCCTACCACAAATGATCCCTCGCGAACTTTCAATGCCATAATTTCGAGGTTCGGCAACTCCTGAAAAAGTTGATCTGACTTACTGGTTTCTTCCCTGAAAATCCCATAATGATCACCTCTGATTTTCGCAATGATCATATTTATTTCGCGCTGTGGAACTAACCTTTTTCTCAATATCCGTTCAAACAAATCAATTGCTGTTTCAAATTCTTCAGGAATCACCTGATTGGCTCCTAATCGGTATAATTCTTGAATATCATTAACCTTTTTGGTTCGCACAATAATAAAGGCATGCGGGGTCAAATGACGAATACGATCAATAATGGACATGGATACAATCTGATTTCCCACCGAGATTACGACAATATCAGCCGTTTTTACATGTGCCTTTTCAAGAGTCGGTTCGTTGGTGGCATCACCATAAATGACAGTCTCTCCCTTTGCCTGTAATTTCTTCACCGTTCCCGGATCAAAAATAATAGAGATATATGGCATATTCAGATATTTGGCCATAACAGACAAATTAAGAGATCTGGAATCCTTTCCGATGAAAACAGCATGATTCTTCAACTCGGGAATCTCTATTTGTGGTAACGGGAATAAGCCATCGACCCAAAGTTTTGGAAGCGGAAATTTCAGCATCCGAGTGGCTACTGGAGCAGACAACATCATGAGCAACGGAGTAACCGACATACTAATAATTGCAACTGCTAAAAATAACTGATAATAGTAATCCGGTATGATCTCGTATTTCAGGCCGGATTGTGCCAGAATAAAGGAAAACTCACCCACCTGACAAAGTGCAAAACCGACCATTATTGTCCCGCGGAAAGTATGCCCCAGAACAAATGCTGTCCCTCCGGCAATCACCATTTTTATAAACAATACAAGTAAAACAGTTGAAACAACAAGCATAAAGTGATTTGCGACAAAACTCAAATCAAGCAATAAGCCAATACTTACGAAGAAAAAGCTGGTAAACGTATCTTTAAAAGGAATTAGCTGCCCGAACGCATTGTGACTGTACTCCGATTCTGAGATCATCAAACCGGCCAGAAAAGCCCCGAATGCAAGCGAAATCCCCATTTCTGCAGTCAACAAGGCAACCGACAGGCAGATGGCGAAAATACTCATCATAAAGAGCTCCTGGTTTTTCGTATGAGCCACCAAGGTTAAAAGGCGCGGCATCAACCAGCGGTTACCAACATACACCATTCCAACCAAGACAATTGTTTTCCCAAACAAGACAAGCAATTGTCCGCCCTGATCAGATACTTCCCCGCCCAGCATTGGCGTAAAAAGCAACAACGGGATCAAAATGATATCCTGAAAAATCAGAATCCCCAGCACTGTTCGTCCATAGTTAGATGTAATCTCAGACCGTTCCTGCATAAGCTTCAGCACAACTGCCGTGCTGCTCAAAGCGGTTAAAAACCCAACAAACAGAGCCCCTGTCCAGCCCATGCTATACAGACGGGCAATTAACATCGTAATGCCGGCAGTCAGGATGAGCTGCATAAACCCTCCTAGAAAGACAATCTTTCGTATTCGTAAAAGATGATTGATCGAAAATTCGAGCCCAATGGTGAACATGAGTAGAACGACTCCGATTTCTGCCAGTAACTCAATTTGATGATGGGATCCGATTATTCCTAAAAAGTACGGACCCGTGATTACCCCGGTCAATAGATAACCGATAATTGTGGGCACCCTGATTTTTGTAAACAAAAAATTTACAACAGTTGACAAGGCGAAAATAATGACGATATCTTTTAAAAGAACTAGCTCCATGTAAATAGGTTTTGAATTTATACAAACAGGCTCCTTCTGCTAATAGTTGAAATTTATTAATCAAAATAAGCATATTTTAGCAACTAACGATCGCACTACAAATCTTTATGGCATTTTACGTGTTAATCAGGCAATTATTCCAATTATGCGACAACAAGGCAGTGGCCGGATTATCTTAATCAGCTCGTTAGCTGCCGAAGCGGGGCTGCCATTTCAAAGCGTATACTGCGCCAGCAAAGCAGCGCTCGATATTATGATTGAGTCATTATGCATGGAAATAAAAGCGTTTGGCATAGACGCCTGCGTGCTGCAACCAGGTGATTTTAAAACAGAAGTCGCCCAACATCGGAAGCATCCAAAATTCGACTCTGAATCGCCCTACCGAAAAGCTTTTGAGGAAATTAATTTAAATGCAACCAATAAAGTTAATGTAGCTGAAGACCCTCTAAAAGTAGCCCGTAAAGCAAGCCAATTGCTGAAAAAAGAATAAACTCGCTCCAAAATACCGAGTTGGATCGCCGATAGAACTAGTCATGCCTTGGCTTAAAGTATTGCTCCCTGCCAGTTTGTTTGAAAAGCTTCTAATGAAATATTACGGGCTTTAAAATATTATCATAGAGTTTCCAAAGAAATAAAGATCTGCACCACTAGTTGCCCCCACAACGGGCAAAATCTTCATTTGGTCATTTACGCTTCTCTGAAGACTACTTTTATCTGAGCCCCCCCCTTTACTCTTTCAGTGCTTTTAATAACTGAAGTGCATAATCTCTCAATGGTTTATGTTTGAGATACCACCAGATAATGCCAACAACAAAACCTCCTGCTATTAAAGGAACAAGAACATACTGAACCTTCAATATGACCATTAGTAGTGAATCCGATTCAGTCCGTGGAATACGCATCAGAACCATTCCGGCATCTAAAAACAAGATGGCAAATAGTGCCCATGCGAGTTCTGGTTTCCAAAGCCGATACCGTTTAACTGCACTTTCGAGCATTTGAACTGAGGGCTGAGAGTAATCGATCGTTTTAAATTCACGAGCTTTCTTACTAAACAAAACTGCAAACACAACAAATGACAAAACAAAGCATAGCCCTCCCAACCGTTCGACAAGCAATACATCGTCAGACGGAAATAATACCAACAGAAATGTGTAAACAGGTATCATCACCCAGTAGAGTAACCGAAAGTTCCTCGATATTCTCCACATTTTTTTGTCTTGCGACTTCAACTGATTCAATAACTGATTCATAGTAATTCGTTTTCTGATGTTTGACCCTGCTCCAAATCTCCACTCCCAAACGATTTTCTCAACGACTCTTTTATCCGATGAATTTTCACCCGGACATTGGGTTCGGTTAACCCAACAATATTCGCAATCTCCTTACTCGATAAACCCTCCAGCATTAGGGATATTAAAGCCTTGTCGATAATTGTAAGTTGATTGATTTGCGTCTGCATTCGATCCAGCTGCTTTTCCATGAGTTTTTTCTGTTCCACACCATTATCGTCAATCAAACTGCCAAGGTGTTGCATATCCATGTCAACCCTGAATTTTAGCTGTTTAAAAGCTTTCCCCGACATACTCAGCGAGGTATTGATAGCAATTCTGTAAATCCAGGTACTAATAGCTGCTTCGCCCCGATACGAATCCAAGCTTTTCCAGATATTTATCAGAATCTCCTGGTACATGTCCTTCGAGTCTTCATTACAATTAGAATAGTATCGACAAATACGTCGAACCCTTTCCTCATTATCTTTTACAATTTGCTTAAACTGCTCCTCTTTATTGATCATTCATCTGGGAATTGAGTTTACTTTTTAGTTCCATTAAAAGATGGGTTGTTACATTTTTCAAACAAAAAAATCCGATCTGTACCAGATCGGATTCTGACAAGTATATTTCGTGATGACTAATCCAGTTTCAATACCGCTAAAAAAGCATTTTGAGGCACCTCAACGTTACCGACTTGTTTCATCCGCTTTTTACCTTTTTTCTGTTTCTCGAGCAGTTTCCGTTTACGCGAGATATCGCCACCGTAGCATTTCGCAGTGACATCTTTTCGTACAGCTTTAACCGTTTCGCGAGCAATAATTTTAGCTCCAATGGCTGCCTGAATTGCAATATCAAACTGCTGACGAGGAATCAGTTCTTTCAGTTTTTCGCACATCCGGCGTCCCATTGGGTAGGCATTGTCGAAGTGAATAAGTGACGACAGTGCATCCACCATTTCACCATTCAATAAAATATCCAATCGAACTAATTTTGCAGGTTTGTAGCCTGTAATGTGATAATCGAATGAAGCGTATCCTTTTGAAATCGACTTCAATTTATCGTAAAAGTCGAATACAATTTCGCCCAGTGGCAGGTCAAAAGTTAATTCAGCCCGCTCGGCAGTCAGGTAATCTTGTTTGATCAGGGTTCCGCGTTTTTCCAAACACAAAGTCATAACAGGACCAATAAAATCGGACTTGGTAATAATTTGTGAGCGAATATACGGCTCTTCAATATCGTCGATAGTTGTTGACGCCGGCAAGCCCGAAGGGTTGTAAACCGTAATGGTTTCGCCACTGGTGGTGTGCACTTTGTACGAAACGTTTGGTACGGTAGTAATTACATTCATATCAAACTCACGATCCAGACGTTCCTGAATAATTTCCATGTGTAACATCCCCAAAAATCCGCAACGAAATCCAAAACCAAGTGCGGCAGAAGACTCTGGTTCAAAGGTTAATGATGCATCGTTTAACTGTAGCTTTTCCATTGCTGCACGCAAATCTTCGTAATCCTCTGCATCAATTGGGTAAACTCCGGCAAACACCATTGGTTTCACTTCTTCGAAACCGGAGATAGCCAAAGTTGGTCTTTCTTTGTGCGTTATGGTATCTCCCACCTTCACCTCTTTTGCGGTTTTAATTCCAGAGATGATATAGCCAACATCGCCTGTGCTCAACGTTTTTCGTTTCTCCATACCAAGCCGAAGTACCCCAATTTCATCTGCATTGTACTCCTTTTTAGTATTGACAAACTTTACAGAGTCGCCCTGACTAATCGTTCCGTTTACAATTTTAAAGTAAGCAATCACCCCACGAAACGAATTAAAAACAGAGTCAAAAATTAAAGCTTGAAGCGGCTCATCAGGGTTTCCTTTAGGGGCAGGAACTATTTCAACAATACTCCTCAGAATTTCATCGACTCCCTCTCCCGTTTTACCACTGGCACGAATAATTTCTTCACGCTTGCAACCAATTAAGTCGATAATCTGGTCTTCCACAACCTCTGGCATGGCGTTCGGCAAGTCCATTTTATTCAAAATTGGAATAATCTCCAGGTCATGCTCAATCGCCAAATACAAGTTCGAAATCGTTTGTGCCTGTATTCCCTGTGTAGCATCAATAATCAACAATGCCCCTTCGCATGCTGCAATTGAACGGGACACTTCGTACGAAAAATCCACGTGTCCCGGAGTATCAATCAGGTTCAGTACATACTTCTCACCATCCTGCACATAGTCCATTTGTATGGCATGGCTTTTAATGGTGATCCCTCGTTCCTGTTCCAGATCCATGCTATCGAGTACCTGAGCTTTCATCTCGCGCCCACTCACTGTTTTAGTTACTTCCAATAAGCGGTCGGCCAACGTACTCTTACCGTGGTCAATATGTGCAATGATGCAAAAGTTGCGGATATTATTCATAGATTATTGTCGTTTGCTTTTTATAGGTATCACATGAAACTTGCGTATAATCATCCTCCTGTGTATAAGAACTCCTCCATGCTTGTTTCATGTATCTAAAAACCTTTCTTTCAATTACTCCGTTTCGGATTGGCGCAAAGATATTCAAAATTTAATTACAATAATAGAAAGCCCATGGCGTTAAGAAAGTTTAATAAATCCCTAATTAAATTCACCGCTCCCAAAGGAATAATAGTTATCAAAAGTCAGCAAACAATTGAATTCAATTATCTTTGCACCGCCTGAAATAAATTAAAAATGAAAGATTACCTGATATATTCAATCGGCTTTATCGCTCAAATCCTATTTTTTGGGCGTACGATTGTGCAGTGGTTCAAGTCCGAACACGAAGGAAAAGTACTGTCGCCAACCATCTTTTGGAAGATTAGTTTGTTGGCCTCAATCCTGATGCTGACCTATGGGATCTTACGAAACGATGCGGCTATATTGATCGGACAAATCCTGGTTTACTTCATTTATGTGCGCAATATACAGTTGAAAAACGACTGGAAAACCATGTCGCTTCCCACACGAATAGTTATCCTGGCCATGCCCGTTGCTATTTTAGGCTATCTGTTTTTCGGGACAAATTACTCGCTGTCTACTTTCTTTAAAAATGAAAACAACCCTTTCATGTTGATGATTTGGGGTATTGTTGCACAGGTGATTTTCATTTCACGCTTTTTCTACCAGTGGATTTATTCTGAAAACCGTAAAGAGTCCATCTTACCACTCGGATTCTGGATTATCAGTATTTGCGGCTCTTCCATGAACCTTATTTATGGTATTTTCCGACTCGATCCGGTCTTGGTCGCAGCACATAGTTTAGGCATGTTTGTCTATCTTCGTAACATCTTAATTCATTATAATAAACGAAGCCTTTTTAGCCGTTTAAACATTCCCATTCTGAACAAGCTCATTGCTTTTGTTTCAGGGAAAATAAAATAAAAAGCATATGCAAACGATAGTTGTAACCGGATGTGCCGGATTTATTGGATCTCATTTATCAGAAAAACTGTTAGCCGAAGGAAATCGGGTCATTGGCATCGACAATTTTGATCCGTTTTATGATCGTCAAATAAAAGAACGCAACTTATCAGCCTCCATTGGGCATCCAAATTTTCGCTTCTTCGAAGTTGACCTGGCTGATTTTGACACATTGTCTTCAAACCTCCAAGGAGAGTCAATTGACACGATCGTTCACCTGGCGGGGAAAGCCGGAGTTCGTCCATCTATCGAAGATCCGCAGGGCTACATTCGTGCCAACATCACGGCCACTCAAAACGTGTTGGATGTGATGAAAGACAAAGGCATCAAAAAACTGGCTTTTGCATCATCGTCATCGGTTTACGGCAATACCAGGGAAACCCCGTTTCACGAAGGGCAGGATGTGAGCAACCCGATTTCGCCCTATGCTTTTACCAAAAAGGCTTGCGAATTGATCAACTACACCTATCATTCGTTATATGACCTGGACATTATCAACCTACGATTTTTTACCGTATTTGGTCCACGCCAACGACCTGATTTAGCGATTCATAAATTCACCCGTTTAATTTTGAGTGGTGAAGAAATCCCGATGTTTGGTGATGGCAGCACTTCGCGCGACTACACCTACTACGAAGATACGGTTGCCGGAATTCGAGGAGCCATCAATTACCTGAACAGTAACGAAAAGGTTTACGAAATCATTAACCTGGGGAACAACCAGCCGGTAAAATTGTCGGATATGATTGCCGCCATTGAAAAAGCCTGCGGCGTAAAAGCCAACATCAAACAGCTACCAATGCAAGCCGGCGATGTAGACATTACTTTTGCCAATATCGAAAAAGCAAAGAGGCTGTTAGATTACAATCCTCACTATTCATTTGATGAAGGCGTGCAAAACTTTGTAGACTGGTATCGACAGATTAACCAATAAGAAAGAGGCTGTTAAAAAAATCAACAACCTCTTCTTCGGCTAACTCAATCTTTCGGTTTTCCGAACGTATATTTCTTTCAAGATTCCCCAGGCTATTAATGAAAGAATAAAAATGAAAGTTCCATACACCGGAACAATCATACTTACTTTCAATCCTCCGGCTATTAGTGAAGGAGAAATATCACCGGCAACCTCAATGGCGTCGAAAGCCGCAATCAGTCCGATGGCCTGACCTAAAAATCCGGTAACAATTGCCAGGCTTCCGAATAATAAAATTAGTCCCAATCCATTTTTTGTGACTTTTTCCTGTACAAAAAAATGAACCACTTTTAGTGCGGTAAAAACAAGCATGCCAATTCCCCATATCGTTACAACTGACATGAATAGTGGGCCACCCGCGTAAAATAAATCTGCTGCTTTCATGATGTTTAAATTTAAAATGAATTAATGATACGAAAGTAGAACAGGCTATCTTCTTCAGCATATTTTGTCGACAAACAACACCAAAGCTCATCGATACAACCTAAAGTGGAAATCTTATCATTCGAGATGGTGATTATTTCATTGGGGCTTTAAATGATGTAGTTCATCGACATTTTTTCAAATTCAACCCAAATTTTCACTAATTTGACATCTCTCAATATTAATAATGATGACGCGTATCCTTCAGCAAGTAAAAGTAGATCACATTCCCAAAGTCAGTTTTATTAAAGTTGGCCAACATCTTCTATTCTGGGTGGTCTCCTACCTGTTCTTCATTCTGTTTTTTGGACGTGCCAATCGCGACTATCAAGCAACCATTATCTTTGCTTCGCTTCTATTTCCGCTGGCCATAATTACCAGCTATTTTCTGAATTATTACCTGATCCCGCGCTTCCTCTTTCAGGGTAAACACTGGCGTTTTGTCTTGTTTCTTTTTTACACGTTTGTATTTACCTTGTGGTGCGAGCTGATGATCAGTATGTTTGTACTCATCATCGTTAGCGATTTCCAGTTTTACAAACTTGACCCAACTTCCATTGACATCGTTTTTCTGTTAGTTGGTTTATATTTTATTATTCTTGCCTTTATTGCCATTGAGCAGGTAAAACGCGCTTTCGAAATCAAGAAAGAAATTACCCGGTTGGAAAAGCGACAACTGGAAACCGATCTGAAGTTACGTGAGTCGGAGCTCAAATTACTGCGCGCTCAAATTCATCCTCATTTCCTATTCAACACCTTAAACAACCTGTATGGGTTAACGCTCGAAAAGTCGGACTTAGCTCCCGAGTTGGTGTTAAAACTCTCTGACTTGATGGACTACATGCTTTATAAATGCAACCAACCCAAAGTGAGTTTGAAGAGTGAATTAGATCATCTGAAGAATTACATTGAAATTGAGAAGATTCGGTATGGAAAAAAACTGACACTCGAACTCGAAGAAAAAGGCAGCCCGGATCAATTGGAAATTGCGCCCATGCTTTTGCTGGCTTTTTTCGAAAATGCCTTTAAACACGGGGTCAGCAAGTCCATTCAAAATCCGCTTGTTTCCATTCAAATTATAATTGAAGGTCACCAACTCCAACTTCACATTGAAAACAGCAGAAACTCCAATGCCTACCATGCTGAAGATTATACAAAAGGCATTGGCTTGAAGAATGTACAAAAAAGGTTGAAGCTGATTTATCCCGACAAACATCAATTGGAAATCAATCCAAAAGAAGATACTTTTGAAATTGAACTGCAGTTAGAATTGGATCAATTACACAAGCCGCAACAAGAAAGCCAATGGACGAACTAGTTTATAATTGTTTGGTGGTGGATGATGAGCCCATTGCCATTCGGGTGATTAAAAATCATTTGTCCGAATTTAAAAACCTGAAACTGGCTGGCGAGTGCAACAATGCGATTGAAGCCATGGAATTTCTTTCGAAACACAAGGTCGATCTTATTTTTCTGGATATTCAAATGCCACAAATAACCGGGATCGAATTTCTGAAAAACCTGAGTTCAGCACCAAAAGTAATTTTCACGACAGCTTATCGGAATTATGCCATCGAAGCGTTCGAGTTGGATGTGATTGACTATTTATTGAAACCAATTTCGCTGGTTCGTTTTTCAAAAGCCATCAACCGGTTTTACCAGCGAGTCAATGCGAATACGGCTAATCCCTCACCGACCGAAAAAGGCAACCAGGCACCAGATCACCTCTTTTTAAAGATTGATAAGAAGTTGCATAAAATCATGCATCATGAGATTTTCTATCTGGAAAGCTTTGGAGACTATGTTATTGTACACTCCGAAAAAGGAAAACTGACAACCAAAGAACGGATCAGCCATTTGGAAGAACAACTGCCTGCCAGTCAATTTTTGCGGGTACATCGCGGCTACATCATTTCAATACGCAAGATTACAGCCTTACTTCCCGGGCTGGTTGAACTTGGCGAATTTAAGATTCCCATTGGCCGAAGCTATAAAACTGAGGTTGATAAAATTATTCTCTCCTAGCTACCCGGGCACTCCCTGCACCGGCGGCGGGTGATTTTTGCTTATCACAACAAAACCAGGCAAAAAAAACTACCGTGACATTGAGCCATACCCACAAAATCAATCCGCAATTTTTTTTTTGCTTGCGCTGAGCGGCCGAGAACGATATTTTTTTCTTTTTTGAATGAACCCGGCAGAAGAGAGCAAAAAAAATTTATTTTTTTGCTGAATTGTCCGTAAAAGAACAAAAAAATAAATTTTGACTGCCCCCAGCTGGCTGGGGAACGAAATAAATTTTTTTTTTGCCTGAACCGACCGGAAAAGAGCAAAAAAATAAATTTTTTTTCAGCAAACCTCGGCGCGAGAAAAATCAAACCAGCCCAAACTGCCCGTTTACAGTAGGAAACAGCAACTCGCACACCCAAACAGCTCACCCAACCATGCACAACTGTTGAAAACTAGTTGATGCTTAATAACCAATAATAGAAGTGTAATGAGGTGGATTTTTGTAATTTAGAAATCTGTTTTGTACAGAAATAGGTGTTGCTGTCATCCCAAATCGGACGGAAAACAACGCCTTTAAAATTGATATAAGAAATAGAACTTTTGCGCTTTTGAATAGTAAAAACCATTTGGTAACAATCTGTATATTTTCCGGCTATTCAGTTTTTCAATGACAAGACAGTGGTAGGTTTTAAATTTTTGCCGACGCACGTTCGGTATATACAAAACCGGTTAGAGTGTTATTAAGATTATTATATTTACATTTTAAACTTTTAAATTAGAAATGGGTAGAACATTCTATCACACACAAGAGAATAGAGGCACTGACTTATATGAGCCTATTGTTTGTACTGCAGACAATGCTTGGCTTGGTAAAGGATATTATTTTTGGGAAAATAATGATGATGCAACTTTCTGGGGGATTAAGTTTAAAAACAAAACTGGCAAATATGATGTTTATAAAGCAGAGATACCTGATGATAATGTATTAGATACAGTTTTTAACAGACAACATTATGACTTTTGGATTAAACAAATTGAAAGAGCTGCAAAGAAAATCACAAAATCAACTGGCTCTAAACCTACATTAAAGGAAATAAATGATTTCTTTTTAGAAAAGGAAGTATGGACAAAATTTGATGGAATACTTTTTCAAGATATATCTCAAAATCCTGTTCATTATATGGTTAAAGAGTTTCAATATAAAAAGAGAATACAACTAGCATTATATAATAACTCAAAAATTACTAACTTTGTACTCCATTTTACAGGAGAATGTTAATATAAGCAACTATGGTTGATTTAGATAAATTAGACAAAGAAATAGAAGAACTGTTAGAAAATGAGACTTCTGATAGTCTCACGAAATGGCTTCTAAATAGAAGATTAGGAAACATTAATAATCTTATCGGGAAAGGTACGTTCATTGGCATGCAAAGTAAAAGAGAATCAGTTTTTTCTTGTTCTCAAAAGGCAAATTTTAAAACAAAAGATTCATATACTGATTCAAATCCAATAAATAGAAATGCAGCATAATGGAAGTATCAAATCAACCGAAACTAAGATTCCATGGTGTAGACTTTGTTAATATTAAATTTAATACAAGTCAACAATATGATGGAGAATCTGGTATAGATTTAAATATTGAACCCAAAGTTTTCTATCCAGAAGACAATAACTTAGCTTTTAAGATATTTACGGAAATCTCTATTTCATGTAACGGTTTTTTTGATTTAAAACTTGTCGGAATTGGCAACTTTGAATTTGATAAGGATTTCGAAGATAATGAACTTAAAAAAATATTTATCAATACAAATGCACCTGCAATAATGTTTCCTTACGTCAGGTCATTTATTACTACATTATCGGTAAACT
Organism: Sunxiuqinia sp.; assembly: GCF_055140945.1. NCBI lineage: Bacteria > Pseudomonadati > Bacteroidota > Bacteroidia > Marinilabiliales > Prolixibacteraceae > Sunxiuqinia > Sunxiuqinia sp. The sequence goes on along the minus strand of NZ_JBSQYS010000042.1, from coordinate 19,285 downwards.
TGGGCAATGTTACTGGACCGTTAATTTTACCAACTCAATTTTTTCATGGAGATTTACCTGAATTCACTATTGATGACACGATAGATTAACCAAATTTTAATACATCTGCTGAATTAATTGGCTGAGCTGAGATGTATTCTTCCCTCCCCTCCTTAAAAAGTTTAATACAGGCAACGGCAGTGCATTTAATCAACGTCGGATGGAAAATAACGCCACAAAGCACATACCGCCAACGTCAGACTGTCTAAAAACCTCTTTCCATGAAAGAATTATTGGGGTAGCTGACTTTAACAAGAATGAAACATTGAAATCTCAACGGCTTAATTTTACTTTTCAGACAGACTGCCGTTGAGATACTTAATTTTCTTCTCACATTTTTATATCGTTTAGGACGCTATTGATATCGAATCCTGATTTTTTTTTAATTCTTCCTTCAGGAACGAATTAAAAAAGATAAATAATTTTCACGTTATGGAATTTCAAACAACGGGGTTTCGGCAAATCTATTTTCTGTTTCTATCTAATTGCCTTCTCACCTGCTCATCTCTGTTAAAAAAGAATGAGTTAAAACCACTGGTATCTAACCTGTCTATTTTCCTTTTAAAACTGAAATAGAAGACAAGACGAGCCTCCAACGACACACCTCTTTTAAGGTGTTCGTTCACAAAGTACCCCGACTGCTCCAAGTCCAGTTTATTAACGGCTTTTCCAAAATCGTGTGAAATTACTCCCAGAGAAAGCTGTACAGCATTTGAGTTTTCGAAATCAGCATGATAACCAATAGAGCCACCCCAGTAAAAATGAAAGCCGGAAGTTGTGCCTGCGGTTGAAAAATCCTCTTCATCATTATAAAAAACAAAACGAGCCTTGCTGGCAAAGGATTCCAGCTTGCCAATCCCTTCCAGGAAAAATCCACCGCTAGTCGTTTCAAAAATGTTATACTTTGGTCGTAAATTGAACGAAAACCCGGTTAGATTGATTTGCATGTACGCCACATCAAGAAATTGCTCAGAATACTCATCTTCAAAGCCACCAATGGAAAGATCAGCTCCTAATCCCAACGACCATGAATCATTCAGAAAGAATTCATATCCGCCACCAAAACTCGCCAGCCCTACAATGTCGTTTCCAATCTCATCAAGTCCGTTAGCTGTGCTTCGGTTATCTAAAGAATAAACGCCAACTGAAAAATAAGGCATCCCGATTTTTTGACGATCGGATTGCGCCATGGCAACTAACGACATCATCAAAAAAAGAAAAATGAGGATTGGAATCTGTTTGAAGTAGCCTTGCATTCGTCAGAATTATTTTCCTGCCAAAATACAACACCAGTAGAACATAACAAAATTTGATGTCGTTTTTTTTCAACAAATGATCAGAAATGAAATATAAGAAAAACAAATACAACTATTCGGGCTTCCCCATCCAGCTGATGGTTACCGGCTCCCGCCCCCACTCAAGAGCAGCGCCAATATCTTTACCCATGTAAATATCAATACGCTTTTCCCAGCGCCTGTTCATTTTGTCCAGCACCCGGTATTTACCCTCAAAACCTTCTATTTTCACTTTGGTTTGATAGGTTAATCCCAACTTGATCAAATCTCTTGAAACGGCAATGCACTTCATTCCGGGCCGAAGCGTATCTCCCCAGGCTCCAATCTCCGGATGGTCGGCATGTGTCTGGGCTGCAAGAGAATTGAACGCGGTAGCAATAACCTCCAACTCTTTTTTGACCCGCCGATCACAACCAGACACAAAACACATTAGTCCGATCAGAATGGCAATCAACCTGAACCATTTAGCCATTTCATATTTAAGGGAATTAATCACACTCATTGAATCTGTTATTATTTATCTCAGCCCCTCAGACACTTATATAAACAGGTTATTTTATTCCTTTGTTGAGAAAATGCCAATTTCGAAACCGACTACTACTTAAAACACCTGCTTTTTTCGACAATTTTCATAATACTTACTGCATATTAAAGCCTGATGACGAATCGAGTTAAAAAGTTTTTTTTCAACTTCGCGTACTTGTTTGTAGTTTTAGGTTCATTTTTGCAGCTACTAAAACGAAATGGACAAAGAGATATCGGACAAAATAAAAAAGAAAGCATCGGAACTAGGGCTCCTGGATTGCGGCATCTCAACAGCGAGTTACTTAGCTGAAGAAAGGCCTCGACTGGAGAAATGGCTGGATGAAGGGATGCATGGCGAAATGAGCTACATGGCTCGAAATGTCGACATGCGACTGGATCCTCAACTAATTTTCGAAGGAGCGAAATCTGTCATTTCTGTTTTGTTGAATTACTACCCGAAAGAAAAACAACAAAACGATGACGCCCCAGTGCTTTCAAAATATGCTTATGGCAAAGACTACCACTTTGTTTTAAAAGATAAGCTGAACCAATTGTTAACATTTATCCAGGAAGAAATAGCTCCCTGTAACGGGCGTCCATTTGTTGATTCGGCTCCGGTACTTGATAAAGCCTGGGCTGCAAAAGCCGGACTAGGCTGGATTGGCAAAAACACCAACCTGATTTCGGTAGAGCATGGAAGCTTCTTTTTCATCGGTGAGTTAATAATAGATCTGGAATTAGAACCTGACAAAAAAGTGGTGCCTGACTATTGTGGCAAATGCACCCGTTGCATCGACGCATGCCCAACTCAAGCAATTGTAGCACCGCAACGAGTTGATGCCCGACGGTGTATTTCCTATCAAACCATCGAATTGAAAGGGGAATTGGATGAAAATTTGAAAAACCAGTTCCAGGATCGGGTATTTGGCTGCGATATTTGCCAGGATGTTTGCCCCTGGAACCTGAAATCAGAACCACATCAGGAACCCGATTTTGAGCCACACCCCAGACTTCTGGAACTTTCGCAAAAAGAGTGGATGGAAATGGATCGTCCATTATTCAATGAACTTTTTCGAAAATCAGCGGTAAAACGCACCAAATTTGAGGGTTTAAAACGCAATCTTCAGTTCATCTCATCGTCTGACTAACTCTCCATTCAATATTTTAAATTTCTGTCACGATTTTTTTCCTGCAGGCAGAACCAGCTGTCCTTCAAAGCGTCTAATTACTATCGCCCTCGATATGCCTACAAACCCTTTATATAATCATTTTTATCAACTATTCCAGTCGCAGGAAGACATAATTAGGTTAATTTTTTCCTATGTGAACATGTTATGAATTATCAATGATTTTACAATAAATCCATTGAAGTGTGCCCGACTATTCGCTATCTTTATAAAAAGCATTCACCTATGGATCTACCACAATTAATACAAAACGATAGAGGTCTGGAGCCATTTGCTCCGGTTATCACCTCACGAATCGAACGTGCAAAAGAAAAGGAAAAAGAGCTCACCCAAAACGGATCATTAAGAGATTTTGCCGGCGGACACTACTGGTTTGGGCTGCACAAAAAACATGATGGGTGGGTTATTCGAGACTGGGCTCCCAACGCCACCCAACTATACGTGATTGGTGAGTTTAACGACTGGCAAGAGCAGGAAGCCTATCGGCTGCAACCAATTGGAAATGGCCAATGGGAATTGAACCTTAGCGAAAATCAGTTGACACATGGTCAGCTTTATGCCTTCTCGATGCACTGGAACGGCGGACAAGGGAAACGAATACCCGCCTGGTGCAAAAGAGTGGTGCAGGATGAACACACCAAACTTTTCAACGCCCAGGTGTGGATTCAAGAAAAAGACTTCGAGTGGAAACATCCCGACTACAAGAGAGCTGATGAAGCCCCCTTAATTTACGAGAGCCATATCGGCATGGCTGGCGAAGCAGAGCGGGTCCATACTTACAATGAATTTCGTGAGCAGACATTGCCATGGATAAAAGCTGCCGGATACAACACCATTCAACTCATGGCCATTCCCGAGCATCCATATTACGGAAGTTTCGGCTACCACGTATCCAGCTTTTTTGCTCCTTCGTCACGCTTTGGAACTCCCGAAGAACTAAAACAACTAATTGACGAAGCCCATGGAATCGGGCTGTCTATAATTATTGATTTGGTTCACTCGCACGCTGTAAAAAACGAGGTAGAGGGACTCGGGAGATACGATGGTACGCGTTTCCAGTTCTTTCATGATGGCGCGCGCGGTGAACATCCGGCATGGGATTCTTATTGTTTCGACTATGGTAAAAATAATGTTTTACACTTTCTGCTTTCAAATATCCGGTATTGGCTCGAAGATTTTAAATTCGATGGTTTCCGGTTCGATGGAGTAACCAGTATGTTGTATTACGATCATGGACTAGGAAAAGCATTCACACAATATGGCGATTATTATGACCAGGGTATTGACGATGAAGCCGTCACCTATTTCTATTTGGCTAATAAATTAATCCATGACATTGATCCAAACTCATTATCGGTTGCAGAAGAAGTTAGCGGAATGCCCGGCTTGGCAACTCCTATAAATGATGGAGGATACGGATTCGATTACCGAATGGCTATGGGGGTTCCTGATTTCTGGATCAAACTGATCAAAGAGATTGCAGATGAAAACTGGGACGTAGGCCAAATTTTTTATGAGCTGACATCGAAACGTCTGGATGAAAAGGTTGTAAGCTATGCTGAGTCGCATGACCAGGCATTGGTTGGTGACAAAACCATTATATTCCGATTGATCGACAAAGAAATGTACTTCAGTATGCGGAAGGATCAACCCAACCTAACTGTTGACCGGGGAATGGCTTTACACAAAATGATCCGGCTCGCCACGGCTACAACTGCAGGCGGAGCCTACCTCAATTTTATGGGTAATGAGTTTGGCCATCCTGAGTGGATCGACTTTCCGCGTGAAGGGAACAACTGGTCGTACAAAAACGCCCGCCGAATTTGGAGCCTAACTGAAAACAAAGAATTACGCTACCACCTGCTCGCTGACTTTGACCGTAAAATGATGCAGTGGATCAGAGAAAACCACTTGATTGAGATTCCTGAAGTTTATCGGCGATTCGACAACAAAGCCGACCAGGTGTTGAGCTACCAGCGAGGTGACTTTCTAATGGTTTTTAATTTTAATCCAACGCGATCGTTTACCGATTATGGCATCCCTCTGGAAGCATCAAAATACAAGATTTTATTTCACACCGACGAGGAACGATTTGGTGGTCAGGAACGTATAGATAAAAACATGATTTACTACACGAGGCCTTCCAAAGGGCTAAGTAGTCAGCATTATCTAAATCTGTACTTACCGGCTCGCACCGGAATTGTATTAAAGAAACAAGCGTTTAAACGAATCAAATAAATGAATCAGTATTTTACCGAAGTGGAAATAGAGGATATTGGTTGGCACATCGATCATCGTACAAAAGTGATGATGATAGGCTCCTGCTTTTCTGAAAATATAGGACAACGCATGAAACAATTGAAGTTTCAGGTTGACCTAAATCCGTTTGGCATATTATATAATCCGCAATCAGTTTCGAAAAGCCTTCGCCTACTGATGGAACAGAAAACATACACTGCTGAAGACTTAATTGAACACGAAGGAATATGGCACAGTTTTGACCATCATAGCAGGTTCTCTTCTACAAGCAAAAATGATTGTTTGAAACGAATAAATGATCAAACCCGACGTTCGCATGACCATTTAAAAGAAAGTGAGTATTTAATTCTTTCGTTGGGAACAGCATGGGTTTTTGAGCTGAAAAACAACGGGAAAATTGTCTCAAACTGCCACAAACTGGCAGCTACAGAATTTAATCGTTACCGTTTGACACCGAGTGAAATAGTTGATGATTACAAAAAGCTAATTTCCCAAATCCTAAGAATTAACTCAAATTTAAAAATCCTTTTTACAGTCAGCCCGATACGCCATTGGAAAGATGGGGCAGTTGAAAACCAATTAAGCAAATCGACCTTACTACTGGCAATTAACCAATTAATAACCGATTTTGGAACAGCTCATTGCGCCTATTTTCCCTCCTACGAAATAGTCATGGACGAATTGAGAGACTATCGGTTTTATGCACCTGACATGTTGCACATTAGTGCTCAGGCAATTGATCACATTTGGAATAAATTCTGCTCAAAAATGATTGCTGACGAAAGTCATAAAATAATAAAAAGTATTCAGAAGGTCATCAAAGCAATTGAGCACCGACCGCGAAATGTTCAAACAGAAATGCACCAAAAATTTCTGTTATATAACGTAAATGAGATAAATGATTTAATGAAAATTTTTCCGTTTCTTAACTTAGCAAATGAAAAAAAGTATTTTGAATTAAAGTTGAAAGAGCATCAGAGTAATTGTGAACAATGATTGGATTTCTTTCCATAAATTTGTAGCAACCGCAACAATCTGATCTCCTAGATTATAAATATAGTAATAACTAATTGTGATTAAGCCCAAAGTTTAAAACTATGAGCTACCTAAAATTCGATAAAAGTCGTTTAGTGAACTTGGAGTATTCTTTATCCAGAGAAGTTCTTCGTTCAAACCGAGCTGGTTCTTACATCAGTACAACTATTTCGGGATGTAACACACGAAAATACCATGGATTACTCGTTTGTCCGGTCGACGAACTGGATGGCGACAAACATGTTTTGTTATCATCTCTTGATGAGACGATTATACAACACGGTGCCGAGTTCAACCTTGGTATCCACAAGTATGAAGGCGATTATTTCGAGCCAAAAGGGCACAAATACATTCGTGATTATGAAGTCGATCGCGTCCCTAAAACGACTTTCCGGGTTGGTGGTGTCGTGTTCAGCAAAGAGCGAATTCTAGTTCAGAATGAACAGCAGGTACTAACAAGATATACACTGGAGGAAGCCAATTCTCCTACCACATTGCGACTAAAACCATTTATGGCGTTTCGTAGTGTGCATAATCTCAGCAAAGCGAATATGTATGCCAATACAAAATACCAAACGGTAGAAAATGGCATAAAAATGAAAATGTATGAAGGTTATCCTGACTTACACATGCAGTTTTCGAAATCCGTTGAGTTTATTAGCGTCCCTGATTGGTATAAAGATATTGAGTATGTGAAAGAACAAAACCGAGGCTACGATTACAAAGAGGATTTATTTATTCCTGGTTATTTTGAAATGCCAATAAAGAAAGGTGAAAGCATTGTTTTTTCGGCCTCAACAACAGAAGCAAAACCCAATTCATTTAAGACAAAATTTACGCGCGAGCTAAGCAAAAGACCTCCCCGGGACACGTTTATGAGCAACCTGATCAATGCGGCTCAACAGTTCTTCATCATAAAGGATGATGTGAAAGACGTTATTGCCGGATTTCCTTGGTATGGCTCCATACCCCGTCAAACATTCGTGTCTCTTCCCGGCTTAGCTCTTGAGCAAGAAGAATATGAATTGTTCGAAGATATCATTGACACCCAATTAAAAAATCTGAAAAATGGCCTATTCCCTCTTGTCAATGGGAAGCAAAATCTGGCCTACAATAATATCGACACATCACTTTGGTTCTTCTGGGCTCTGCAACAATATGCAAAAGAGACGAATAACCAGAAACACATCTGGACAAAGTATAAAAAAGAAATCAAACAGATCCTTGATTCATTCAGGAATGGGACTGATTACAATATAAAAATGGCCGAAAACGGGCTACTTGCAGGCTATTCTGACAATCTTGCCCTGACATGGATGGATTCCTATCTTGATGGGAAGCCGATTGTGAACAGAAACGGTATGCCGGTTGAAGTAAATGCACTCTGGTATAATGCGGTCTGTTTTGCATTGGAGTTGGCAAAATCTGCCGGGGCTAAAAGTTTCGAAAAGGAATGGAAAGAGTACCCCGATAAAATTGCAGAATCATTCATGAACGAATTCTGGTGTGACGAACATAGCTACCTCGCTGATTCAGTTAATGGCGACTATAAAGATTGGTCGATTCGCCCCAATATGGTTATTGCTGCAGCACTCGATTATACGCCACTAAGCAAGGAACAGCGAAAGGAGGTTTTAGGAATCGTCAAGCATCAATTGCTTACTCCTCGCGGATTAAGAACACTATCGCCCAGAAATGCTGAATACGAAGGCTTTTGTGTGGGGAGCGTTATTGAACGTGAAAAAACCTTGCACCAGGGAACCGCCTGGCCATGGCTACTCATGTTTTTTGTAGAAGGTTATTTAAAAATACATAAAAGGGGAGGGATGCCTTTCGTCAAGAAATTGATCGAAGGCTTCGAGGAAGAGATGACAGAACACTGCATTGGAACCATACCTGAAAATTACAACGGAAACCCGCCACACTATGGCAAAGGAGCCATATCTCAGGCTTGGAATGTTGCGGCAATCATCAGGTCATACAAGTTAATTGTTAATTTTTCAGAATAAAAATAATAAGTAAAACGGGAATCTATGAAAGTATTAATGTTTGGTTGGGAATTTCCTCCCCATATATCCGGGGGGCTTGGAACAGCTTGTTACGGATTGACAAGAGGGTTAGCTGAAAACAAAGATGTTGATGTCATTTTTGTGGTACCTAAAGCTCATGGTGACGAGGATCAATCAAGCATGAAATTAGTTGGAGCAAATGAGGTTCCAATTACAAAAACGAAAGTCGAATTTAAAGACCTTCAGAAAAAAATTGAATACTACGAAGTTGAATCCGGTATGGTTCCGTACATGGATCCTGAGGAGTTCTGGAAACTCAGCAGCAAAAAATATTCTGAAAAAACCCGTTTTGTTGAGACCAACGAAGAAGGAAAAATTGAATTTTCGGGCACGTATGGAAAAGATCTACTGCACGAAATCTATAAATACTCGCTAGTGGCGGAAGTCATTGCTCAGGAAGAAGAATTTGACCTGATTCACGCACACGATTGGCTCGCCTACCCCGCAGGGATCGCAGCAAAAGAAGCAAGCGGAAAACCTTTAGTTATCCATGTTCATGCGACTGATTTCGACCGCAGCGGAGGAAGTGTCAATCCTCAGGTTTTTGATATTGAGCAAAGAGGCATGAATGCTGCCGATAAAATTATAACGGTAAGTAATTTAACCCGAAAAATAGTAATCGAAAAATATGGTATTGACCCCGCTAAAGTCACAACGGTATACAACGCGGTAGAGCCGGTTAGCAAGGAAGAAAAAGCCAAGCTAAAAAAAGGCGTTGATGACAAAATCGTTACCTTTTTAGGAAGAATAACCATGCAAAAAGGGCCTGAATATTTTGTTGAAGCCGCCAACCTGGTTTTAAAAAGAATGAAAAACGTTCGTTTCGTGATGGCTGGTAGCGGCGATATGATGAACCGCATGGTTCGTCGTGCTGCCGAGTTAAAAATATCAGACTATTTTCACTTTACAGGCTTTTTGAAAGGGGACGACGTATTTGACATGTTCCGGATGAGCGATGTCTTTGTGATGCCTTCAGTCTCGGAACCTTTTGGCATTGTGCCTCTTGAGGCTATGCAGACCAATGTACCTGTGATCATATCGAACCAGTCCGGCGTTTCCGAGATCTTAAAATATGCGGTCAAAACCGACTACTGGGACACTCACGCAATGGCTGATGCCATATACGGACTACTAAACTACCCCGGCATGTGGAATATGTTTATGAAACATGGAAAAGAAGAAGTGGATAGCTTGCAATGGAAAAATTCCGCCCGCAATGTCCGCAATGTTTATATCGAAGCTTTAAAAACAGAATAAAAAACAAGAATATGAGAGCCATTTGTTTTTACTTTCAAGTACATCAACCATTTCGTTACCGCCGTTATCGCTTTTTTGATATCGGTAATGACCATTATTACTACGATGATTATGCCAATGAAACAATCCTGAGAAAGATTGCTGATCGTTGCTATTTGCCGGCCAACAAAATGATGCTTGATTTGATAACAAAACATAAAGGCAAATTCAAAATCGCCTTTTCTATTTCAGGAACAGCATTGGAGCAATTTGAACTATATGCTCCGGAAGTACTGGATTCTTTTCAGGAATTGGCAAAAACCGGACAGGTTGAGTTCTTGGCAGAAACTTACTCTAATTCGTTGGTCGCTCTAAAAAGCAAGGAATTATATAAGAAACAAGTCGAAAGACATGCGCAAGCGATTCACAAATATTTCGGACAACACCCCCAAGTACTTCGAAACACCGAATTAATTTATTCTGACGACATTGGCGCCCTAACAGCAGAAATGGGTTTCAAAGGAGCAATTACAGAAGGAGCAAAACATATTCTTGGATGGAAATCACCAAATTACTTATATTGCAATGCCATCAATCCCAGACTTAAAGTTTTAATGCGGAACTATAAACTTAGTGACGATTTGGCTTTCCGTTTTTCAAACCAGGCATGGAACGAATATCCATTGACAGCTGACAAATTTGTGCGCTGGATGGACGGTGATCAAAAAGACGAAATCATCAACTTGTTTATGCATTACGAAACCTTTGGAGAACACCAGTTGGCAGAGACCGGCATATTCCGCTTTATGGAAGAACTCCCTGATGCAGTATTTAAAAATTCCAAGCTTCAATTTGCAACGCCATCTGAAATTGTTGATCAATTCCAGCCGGTGTCAATGGTTAGCGTACCACATGCCATCTCCTGGGCCGATGAAGAACGTGACCTAACCGCTTGGCTCGGAAATGAGATGCAACAAGAAGCTTTTGACAAATTATATGAGTTGAAAGATCGAATGGAGCAGGTCAATGATCCGGAACTATTGAAGGACTGGAGCTACCTTCAGGTAAGCGACCATTTTTACTACATGAGCACTAAATTTTTCTCTGACGGTGAGATACATAGTTACTTCAATCCGTACGAAAGTCCGTATGAAGCTTTCATTAATTATATGAATGTGCTTAGTGATTTTAAACTTAGATTAAATACATTTGTTCCAGAGAGTGAAATGGAACACAAAATAGCAGCCATGAACAAGATGATTGCTGAAAAAGAAGAAAAGCTAAAAAAATACGAAGCAGAAATTGTTAGGCTTCAACAAAAGAAAAAAAAGAAACCTACCACAGCTAACAAATCGAAACCGAAAACTGCCTTAAAGAAGAAAATCGAAAAAAAGTAAGTTTAATCAAAATCTAGTGCACCTGGATCCTATTCGAACTGTTCGTAAACAACTGACAAAAAGGGCTATACTCCCTGAGTTGTAATAAATCCCCCTCGATGGGATGCGGACAAAACAAAGATGAATAATTGTTTGGTGCCTGATTTTAACAAAAAGAGTTGTGGATATGCCAAATTGGAAAAAACTGTTTGTTGAATCAAACATACCCGAAAAATTAGCTCCTCTGAAAGAGTTGAGCAAAAACCTTTGGTGGGCTTGGAATACTGAAGCCCGTGAGTTGTTTGAGACGATTGATGAAGAAATATGGGAAGATAGTTTTCACAACCCGATCGTTCTACTCGAACAAGTCAGCTATCAGCGTTTTAAAGAGTTGGAAAGTGATGAACAATTTATTGCTGACCTGAAAAGTGTTTATAGCCTATTTCAAAAATACCTGAAAGAACGCGAACAAGGGATAGGACCTAAAATTGCCTACTTCAGTATGGAGTATGGCTTGCACGATAGCCTTAAAATATTTTCCGGCGGTTTAGGAATCCTGGCCGGCGATTACTTGAAAGAAGCCAGTGACTCAAAAGCCGATCTGGTGGCTGTTGGTTTGCTATACCGATATGGGTATTTCAAACAAACCATCTCACTACAGGGAGACCAGATGGCCAACTACGAGGCTCAGGAGTTCTCAAAAATACCGGTACAACCAGCTTTCGACAAAGAAGGAAACTGGGTACAAATTGAAGTTCAATATCCCGGCAGAACACTACATGCCCGTGTCTGGGAAGTAAAAGTAGGAGCTGTCAGCTTGTACTTGCTCGATGCAGATTTTGACGCTAACAATGAAAACGACCGCTTTGTAACTCACCATCTTTATGGAGGCGATAACGAAAACCGCCTAAAGCAGGAAATGTTACTTGGTCTTGGTGGCATTCGGGCATTAAATAAACTGGGGCATCAACATGCGGATTTGTACCATTGTAACGAAGGACATGCGGCCTTAATCGGACTAGAGCGAATGGCTGGCTTAATGAATGACAGTCAACTAAGTTACCCTCAGGCAAAAGAAATCGTTCGTGCGTCAACATTATTTACCACACACACTCCGGTTCCTGCCGGACATGATGCATTCCACAACGATTTGTTTAAAATGTATATGGATAAATTTCCTGCTAAAATAAATATTAGCTGGGACGAGTTTATCATGCTTGGAAAAACTGCACCCCACGAAGACCATTTCAACATGAGCTTTTTGGCAGCTAATTTATCACAAGGAATCAATGGCGTAAGTATGCTGCATGGCGATGTGTCAAAGCATATTCTGAAACCACTGTATAATGGTTACTTGTCCGAAGAGTTGGAGATTGGTTACGTAACGAACGGCGTGCACTACTCAACATGGACAGCCAAGGAATGGAAAGAAATTCACCTGAAATACTTTGGAAAAGATTTTGTAACCAATCAGCTTGATTTTGACCTGTGGGATAAAATCTATAAAGTTCCGGATCAGGAAATCTGGGAGCTTAAACAAAACTTGCGTTCGAAGATGATCGACTACATCAAAAGACGCTTTACTGACACTTGGGTGAAACGTAACGAAAACCCGAAGTTGATTACAGAAGTCACCAGTTCGCTGAATCCGAAGGCACTAACCATTGGTTTTGCACGACGTTTTGCGACATACAAGCGAGCACATTTGCTTTTCCGAAACCTTGATCGCTTAGCTAAAATTGTCAACAACCCCGATAAGCCAGTCCAATTCATTTTTGCCGGAAAGGCTCACCCTGCTGACAAAGCCGGACAAGACCTGATCAAATACATCGTTGAAATTTCTAAGCGTCCTGAGTTCTTGGGAAAAATTCTGTTCGTTCAGAATTATGACATCAACCTGGCCAAAGTTCTACTTCAGGGAGTTGATATTTGGCTGAACACGCCAACCAGACCTCTGGAAGCCTCAGGAACAAGTGGTGAAAAAGGAGTAATGAATGGAACGCTTCACTTCTCCGTACTCGATGGCTGGTGGGTTGAAGGTTACAAAGAAGGTGCCGGATGGGCACTTCCATTGGAAAGATCATACGACGTGCAGGACTTTCAGGATGAGCTGGATGCTGAAACAATCTACAATCTGTTCGAAGACGAGATTGTTCCAGCCTTCTACAAACGTGATAAAAATGATACTCCAAACGAATGGGTTGGTTATATCAAGAAAACACAAGCTCAGGTTGCACCAAACTTTACAACAAGTCGGATGATTCGCGACTACCAGGATCGTTTTTATGCTCCCCAGGCTAAACGTGCCGGCAAGCTAAAAGCTGATGATTTCAAACTGGCTAAAGAAATGGTTAACTGGAAGGCAACCATTGCTTCGAAATGGGAAGACATTGAAGTAAAAGAAATTGACCTTGCCGATGGAATTACGAATGCGATTCGCATTGGTGAAGAGTATCCGGCACGCGTTGTAATGGATTTGAAAGGTCTTTCGCCAGAGGAAATTGGTATTGAAATAATCATGACTGAAGGTAATGACAATGAAGAACCGGAAATAACTGAATGCAAAGAGTTTGATGTTGAAAAAACTGAAAATGGTTTAACAACCTACAAACTGAATCTGCATTTATCTCACCCCGGATCGTACAACTATGGAATCCGCATGTTCCCAAAAAATGAAAACCTCCCCCATCGTCAGGACTTTAGTTACTTGCGTTGGTTATAAAAATAACTGGTTAATAATTTTACAAAAGGCAAGCTCGTTGAGCTTGCCTTTTTTTATTCCCTTATTTCTGGTAAAATTCATATGTTGCAACTAGATCTAAACAGTTTAGCGGATCCGAATAAGCACTTACTTGACTTATCGGATGAATATGTTGTATCTTTAGTGGTGTGAACAAGCTAAAATCAACCGGGCAGTTCACCTCTTACAATCAACCAAAAATCAGCTCATCAAAAGTCCATCGCCTTTTTTGATGTTAATAATCATTGTTAAAAAACTTTTGTATGACTGAGCCCAAAACAATTCGAATAGGTATTTGCATGGCTGGAGCTGTTTCGGCAGGTGCCTACACAGCAGGCGTTATCGACTATCTGATGGAAGCGTTGGAAAACTGGCAAAAAGCCAAAGACCTCAACCTGCCGGGAGTTCCGAAACACGATGTGAAAATTGAAGTACTAACAGGAGCATCGGCAGGCGGAATGACAGCCGCTATTACCGCTTGTGCGGTTCAACAAAAGTTTCCGCACATCAATCCGGGCAACTACCGAACCTCCGAGAATACCGAAAATCCGATTTACGACGCTTGGGTAAACCTCACCGAAACGGAAGACCTGAGCATGATGGATCAGATGTTGGCCGATGACGACATCCGCGGAAATAAAGCCCATGAGGTAAAATCAATTTTTGATTCAGGATTCATCGAGCGTGTTGCCTCCCGCATTATCGACACCTCGGTGAAAGACCCGGAAGTAACCCGACCATACATCGCTGATGACCTCGAAATATTAACCACACAAACGAATTTAAAAGGATTCAACTACGAGCTTGAGTTTAAAACTGCGCTTGGGAAAAGCGTTCACCGCATGACCCGTCACCAGGACCTCGTTCATTTCAAAATAAATGATGCGGGAAGCTATGAAGGCGACGGAAAAATTCCCCTGTCATTTTCGACGGTGGAAGGCAAAAACAAAGCGCTGCTTATTGATGCCGCCATAGCCACCGGCGCTTTCCCGGTTGGACTGAGCCCTCGAAAAGTCAATCGCAAAGCTCGTTACGTCTTAGAGAATCCGTACTTAAATACAGCTAACAAACAAATGCAGCTTGACAACACGGCAAATTACTTATGTGTAAATGTTGATGGCGGTGTAATTAATAACGAGCCTTTTGGATTAACTGACCAGATTTTGGCAAAGCGAAAACAACAAGAACAGGAAGCAGCCGGGATACCCAAAGAGGCAGAAAGTGACCAAATCAAGAAGTCGGCTTCCTCGTTTGACACCACCCTAATCATGATTGACCCCTTCCCCAGCGAACAAGGAGCTTGGGAGGACGAAGAATCTCTTGATGCGATTAAGTTTGCTGTGCCGGGCTTGTTGAATGCCATGCGCGCCCAACTGATGTTTAAAGAGCAAGAACTTCAAAATGCCTTTGACGAGGATGAAGATAACTACACGCGATTTATGGTGCTTCCGGTGCGTTACAAAAACGACGAGAAACAGAAATTTGCCCTAGCATGCGGCGGTTTAGGGGGCTTTGCCGGCTTCTTCAAAAAAGAGTTCCGCGAACACGACTTTATGCTTGGGCGACGAAACTGCCAGCTTTTTCTGCAAAAGTATTTCAGCGTACCAGCCGATAAAGAAAACCCGATCCTGGCATTTGGCTACAAGGGTGTTGATCAGTTCAGGGTGAAAACCGGAGATGGAAAAACTGATTTTCTGCCTATTATTCCGGATATGCGGGTAATGGAAAAAGCTGACGGGACGGCAACACTGCTAACGGAAGTTCCGGAAGAAACAGGCATTGATTACGATTCAGTAAAAATGAAACTAAGCGTACTGATGTCCTTGGAAGAGCTCATGGAAAACCGTTTTCAAGCCGTTCTGAAAAACATTATGAATGGCGACAGCAAGAATAAAGGAACAGCCGTTGAAAGTGAGATTATCGCACGAATCCGGAAAAAAAGTAAGCTGAACAAGTTCCTGAATAGGAAGGTGATGAAATTGGTTCGAAAAATTGGGATTAAGCAAGCTAAAAATATTATGGCTGAAAAGTTTATTGATGCCGTTATTCGTGAAATGGAAACCCGAAAACTGCTCGACGACGACTTGAAAAAATAGTTGGAATAAAAGTCAGGAGAAGCCAACTTCCTTTTCATTCAGGATGAGTTTGAAGTCAGCTTGAATAGCGAAATACAATGTTTCAATGTATATCCTGAAATAAAAATGAACTGAAAATATCAGAAGGCCATTCATCACAATCGCATACAATAGGCTTCATGTTCTTCAGTGGGTTTCGGCTGGTTATACAGAACCCAAACAGATAGAAGAGTGGAAGCCCAAAAGAATATCGCTCCGACCATCCCGTATGCGGGCTAATTTATATTGCTTCTAAATGATGCTGAAATGCTGAAATGCAAGCCATTTATGACTTCTGTTGATTTGTGAGGCATTAAAATAAAATTAAATTTGTGAGCAGACTTAAAGCTTACAGGCATGGCAAAGAAATATGATCTTGGTAAAAAGATTTCCCAAATTCGTGAATCCAAGAAAGTTGGTCAACAAGAAATGGCCGAAAAAACAAATCTGGATATCGATCAGCTAAAGAAGATTGAAAAAGGCGAAGTGCTGCCGTCGCTGGCTCCACTCATTAAAATAGCACGAGCCCTTGGTGTTCGGCTGGGAACTTTTTTAGACGACAGCTCCAACTTAGGGCCTGCCATTGTGCGAGCCGACGAACACGAAACAGGCGTTCGGTTTAGTTCGCAGCAAAGCGGCTCACGCGAGCACCTGAACTTTCTTTCGCTGGCTTTCGACAAGGTTGGCCGAAATATGGAACCTTTTGTTGTTGAAATAGAGCCCGGCCAACAATCCGACTACATGCTTTCGTCGCACGAAGGGGAAGAATTTATTTATGTGCTGGAGGGAGTCGTTGAAATTAACTACGGCAAAGAGCTGTATCAGCTCAAAAAAGGAGACAGCATTTACATGGACTCCATTGTATCGCACAACGTCCATGCCGGGAACGAGGATCCTGCACGTATTTTAGCGGTTGTTTATGCTCCCTATTAAATCGGCTTGACCAAACTAAAACTGACATCATGCAATTACTCGACTACACGCTCGGCGGAATTTTAGAGAAATACGCTTACGAAACACCCGATCAGGAATTCATGGTTTATCCTGACCGCAATTTACGGTTTACCTACAGCGAATTTAACAAACGGGTCAACAAACTGGCCAAGGGGCTGATGTACACAGGAGTAATGGCTGGCGACAAAGTAGGCATTTGGGCAAACAACGTACCCGACTGGCTTACCTTTATGTTTGCAACCTCCAAAATTGGAGCCATATTGGTCACTATCAATACCAATTACAAACTTAGTGAGCTCGAGTTTTTACTGAAGAATGCCGATATCCACACCCTGTGCCTGGTTGACGGCTGGCGCGACAGCGATTACGTGAATATGATTTTTGAATTGATTCCGGAGCTGAAAACCCACCCACGTGGCGCATTAAAATCGGGAAAATTTCCGGTGCTTAAAAATGTTGTTTTCATCGGACAAGAAAAACACCGGGGAATGTACAATACCGCCGAACTGATCTTACTGGGCGAACATCTGGATGAACTGGAACTGGAAGATGCCAAGCTGAAAGTCGATCCACACGACGTGGTAAACATGCAATACACTTCGGGAACAACCGGATTCCCCAAAGGGGTGATGTTGTCGCATCATAACATTCTGAATAATGGCTACTCGGTTGGACAATGCATGAAATACACAGCCAACGATCGTTTGCTGGTTTGTGTGCCGCTGTTCCATTGCTTTGGATGTGTGTTGGCCGTTTGTGCCATTATTAGTCATGGCGCTACGATGGTGATTACTGAAAACTTTGACCCCCTGATGGTTTTGGCTTCCGTAGAAAAAGAAAAATGCACGGCTCTTTACGGCGTCCCCACCATGTTTATTGCCGAACTGAACCACCCCATGTTCGACCTGTTCGATCTGAGTTCGCTCCGCACCGGAATCATGGCCGGATCGTTGTGCCCCATCGAAACCATGAACCAGGTGATGACGAAGATGCACATCAAAGATATTATTATCGTGTACGGACTAACCGAATCATCGCCGGGCATGACCGCCACACGAACCCACAACTCACCCGAAGTGCGGTCGACCACTGTTGGTTTTGAGCTGCCCAACGTGGAAGTGAAGATTGTGAATCCGGAGACCGGCGAAGAATGTGAAGAGGAAGAACAAGGAGAAGTGTGCTGCCGGGGGTACAATGTGATGAAAGGCTACTACAACAACGATGAAGCCACCCAAAAAGCAATTGATAAAGAAGGCTGGTTACATTCGGGCGATCTGGGTATTAAAACTGAAGAAGGTTTTTACCGAATTACCGGCCGCATAAAAGACATGATTATTCGTGGTGGTGAAAATATTTACCCGCGCGAAATTGAAAACTACCTGTTTCAATTACCACAAATTGAAGCCGTGGAAGTAGCCGGAATTCCCAGTACCAAGTATGGCGAACAAGTGGGTGCATTTATCAAACTTAAAAGCGGCCAAAGCCTTGCCGAAGAAGAAGTAAAGGAATACTGCCGCGGACAAATTGCCCGTTTTAAAATCCCTAAATACGTCTTTTTTGTAGAAGACTTCCCGATGACCGCCAGCGGAAAAATTCAAAAATATAAACTGAAAAACATTGGGCTGCAACTTTTGAAAGAACAAGGAATTGAAGTAGAATAAAGTGCTTCCCCACTCCATTTGCATATTCGTCTTCCTGAACTTGTTTCAGGATCTTTCAGCGGGTTGCTCCAATATTGTCCGGGACAGATTGCTTCGGTCGTTTCTCCCTGCCAATGACAGAATTACGTTGTTGCCTGGCAGTCAACTACGTAATTCTGTCATTGGCAACAAGGTGAAGCAATCTTTCAGCTGATTACTGCTATCTCACCCTCTTGGTTCTTTATTCTTGGATCTAAAGTCTAATATCTAACGTCTTGTTCTCATTCTTTTACCCTGAAAGGGTTATACAATAATAGCCCCGGGCAACGCCCGTGGGAAAATGCATTCGCATTTTGAAATGGCGCAATCAAGCGGTGTTGAATGGTGGTAAACGTTTCATGCGCCCTAATGGAAAATGTTTTTGAAATGTGTCAATCGGTTGTTCTGATTTTTCACCCCTAAATCCCCTGAAGGGGACTTTATGGCCTGCTAGGATTCAATTGCATGGGGCTTTATAGCTATCGAAATTTATGTCAATTGGGTGGGGCGTTGCCCCAAACCCCAGTTACCTTTTTGTTTTGTCCTTCCGGACGGGATTTCATTTCTTTTCCTTAGATGAAAAGAAAGGAAACAAAGAAAAATCAAGTCAAACCGAACCCTCAGCCGGGCGTTTTGACGGCCATCGCTTTTTCGCCTATTGGCGAAGTGGGGGAATTGCTACTGAATACTGTAACTGTACACTGCGACTTTCCTTCCCTTGTTTTCTAGTTCAAAACCTTCGTAGGCCGAGCTTTTCGCCTGTTGGCGAAGCAGGGG
>NZ_JBSQYS010000041.1:0-42941 GCF_055140945.1 Sunxiuqinia sp. | reverse complement strand
TACTTTCAGTGCAGGCACGACTACCGTAAGTTATATTTTCACGGATGGAGCAGGCAATGCCGACACCTGTTTCTTTGATGTAACCGTTGTCGATAATACTCCACCAACCTTTACTTGTAATGATATTACAGTTGAGTTGGATGAAAGTGATCAATACTCAGTTACTGAGGACGATATTGCATTAATTGTTACTGATCTGGAAGATAATTGCTCTGGCATTGACGGGGAAATATCTATCTCTCTCGACACCGAGGTATTCACATGTGCAACTCTTGGAGCGCAAACAGTGACAGTAACAGTTTCAGATGAAGCAGGAAATACAGCAACATGTGATGTGACAATCACTGTAGTTGATACCATTCCTCCAACAATTACTTGTTCTGGAGACGTCACAGCTACTATTCAATCTAACGGAACTTGCACGGGCATTGTTAGTGTTCCTTCACCAACAGTTTCAGATAACTGTGGAGTCGCCTCAGTAATAAACGACTTTAACAGTTCATCAAATGCAAGTGGAAATTATCCTGCGGGAGAAACGGTTGTAATATGGACGGTGACTGATAATAGTGGAAATACAGAAACTTGTACGCAAACAATTAACGTGATCGCCGAACCTCAGGCGATCAATGATAGCCGATCTACTCCGGAAGATGCTCCAATTACAATTTCAGTATTAGCAAACGATTTGGATTGTGATGATAATTTGGTGAATAGTTCGTTGGAAATCACCTCAGATCCAACGAATGGAGTTGTGGTTGTCAATTCAAATGGAACAGTAGAATATACACCAGGTACCAACTATAATGGATCAGATCAATTTACCTATCAGATATGTGATGCCGATGGTCAATGCGATGAGGCAACTGTTACAATCAATGTGACACCTTTAAACGATCCACCTGTAGCAGTTGATGATTTGAATAACACATTCGTCAATCAGGAAACAACAGGTAAAGTAATGACCAATGATTATGATATTGATGGAAACTCATTGTCAACCACGTTGCAGTCTGATCCTTCAAACGGAACCTTGGTATTCAATACAGATGGAACTTATTCTTATACACCAAACGCTGGTTATCTTGGGGAAGATGTTTTCACTTACCTGCTAAGCGACGGGCAAGGTGGAACCGACATGGCGAGTGTATATATTACTGTAATTAGCGATCATTCAACTGCTAATCAACCACCGGTTGCCAATGAAGATGCCTATGTTACTAAAGAAAATGTGATTGTGACGGGTAATATGCTGGAGAATGATTATGATCCGGATGGAAATCCATTGGTATTTAATAGGGAGTTAGTAGCACAGCCAGCAGTTGGAACAATTCAGGTATTTGTAGATGGTTCATTTGAATATATTCCAGAAGATGGATTTACCGGACAAGTTAACTTTACTTATGAGGTGTGTGATGATCTTAGCCCTGCGATGTGTAATACCGCAGATGTCATTATCATTATAGATCCGAATGCGAATGATAATATCACAGTTGCTGTTGACGATGGATTCTTCACAAAGGTGAATAGTAAATTAATAAGAGATGTCTCGGCGAACGACTTTGACCCTGAGGGCGATAATACAACCTATAGTTTGAAGGATGCTGCACTGCATGGAACAGTATCTTTAAATGCGGATGGGTTCTTTACTTATACACCAAACGCCGATTACATTGGTCCAGACCAGTTTTCTTATCGAGTTTGCGATGATGGAAATCCTTCGGCTTGCGACAACGCCACAGTGTATGTTAACGTTTCAGAAGTTAACCATGCACCAAATGCAGTTGATGATTGGTTTAACCGTGAAGATGAAGCCGCAAATGTGTTGGACAATGATAGCGATCCCGATGGTGATGAGCTGGTTTTGAATACAACTCCGGTTGTTGATGTAACTAATGGAAGTTTGGTTATAAACTCTGACGGAACTTATATCTATACACCGGATGAATTCTATTTTGGATTAGACTCGTTTACCTATGAGGTATGCGACAACGCACTGGTTCCATTATGTGATCAGGCAACTGTAGTTATTTTCCTTGATACAGATAAAGATGGAGCTGCCGATGTTATCGATATCGATGATGATAATGATGGTATCCTTGATGTTGATGAAGGAGACCAAACGGTAGATACGGATAATGACGGAATACCTGACAGCTTGGATATTGATTCGGACAACGATGGAATTACCGATAATGAGGAAAGTCAGGATGAAAATAATTACATCGCTCCAATAGGAACTGACAGCGATGGCGATGGTTGGGATGATGCCTATGATGATGATTCTGGCGGTACGCCAATTGTGATTGTTGATTCCGATGATGATGGTTCCGCTGACTTTGTTGATACGGATTCTGATAATGATGGAATCGATGATGCAACTGAAGGGCATGATGCAAATCATGACGGTGTTGCCGATCTAGTGCCAGCAGGAACAGATAGTGATGGTGATGGATTGGATGACGCTTATGATACAGTTGCTATCGGCGACGATCCGGTAGCAAACGTAACAGGCTCAAACGCACCGACCGACAATTCAGATGGTGATCAGGTTTCAGATTACCGGGATACTGATTCGGATAATGATGGGCTGACCGATGCTGAAGAAGTTGCACAAAGCAATGATCCGGATAATGACGGGTTGGCTAACTATCTGGATATTGATTCGGATGGCGATGGAATTACCGATAACCAGGAAAGCCAACCGGAAGGAGCTTACGTTCCTCCAACAGGTCAAGATACCGATGGTGATGGTATCGATGATGCCTACGATCCAGACAGCGGAGGAACACCTATCGCATCAATCGATTCCGATGACGATGGTGATCCGGATTATTTGGATGAAGATTCAGACAATGATTCGATCCCGGATAGTGTTGAAGCACATGATGCCGATGGTGATGGAGTTGCTGATACAAGCCCAACTGGGACAGACAGTGATGGTGATGGACTGGACGATGCCTATGATACGACAAATGATTTTAATGATCCGTTAAACGTGATAGGAGCGAATACTTCAAGTCCTAACTCTGATAATGATATTTTATCGGATTGGAGAGATATTGATGATGATAACGATGGAATATTAACATCAGATGAAGTCAATAATTCTTCGGATAACGATAATGATGGTGTTATCGATTACTTGGATATTGATTCTGATAATGATGGTATTGTTGACAATTTTGAAGGACAAAATAATTTGACCAGCTTGGTTTCACCAACAGGAATTGATTCAGATGGAGACGGATTGGATGATGCCTATGATCCAGACACCGGAGGAACTCCAATTGGATTTACAGATACTGATGGCGATGGAATTAAGGATTACTTGGATGAAGATAGTGATAATGACCATGTGCCAGATTATGTAGAAGCTCAGGATACTGATAAAAATGGTCAACCGGATATTGCTTATACAGATTCTGATTCAGACGGCGACGGACTCGATGATTCTAACGACAACGTTGCCGGTACGGGGAATGCAGGCAATTCGGTCGGAACTAATGTACCTCTTCAGGATAGTGATGGTGATGGCACACCAGATTGGAGGGACACTGATGACGATAATGATGGAATTGAAACCTCGTTGAACGAAGACGATAATGGCGACGGTGATCCAACCAACGATGACTGTAATTATAATGGTATCCCGAATTATCTGGATGAAGAATCCTGTGATTTATTAATCCCCAACGGATTCTCTCCAAACGGTGATGGTATTAATGATTACTTCCGGGTGAGAGGAATCTACCAATATCCAAATGCAAACATTGAAATCTATAACAGGTGGGGTACGAAAGTCTTTGAAAAAGAAAACTTCGGAAATATTCCTATATATGGCGATCCGGATGCTTGGTGGGATGGACGTGCAAATGTAGGAGGAAGTTCAAACTCTGAGATCTTACCTTCGGGAACTTATTTTGTGGTTTTGATATTGGATGGTTCAACCATACACAAAGGAATCGTTTATATTAACCGATAAAATGCACTGACATGAAGATGATGAAAAATATATCAAAATACGTTTTAAGCTTACTGTTGTTAGTATCTTCAGTTACTGCATCGTTTGGTCAGCAAGATCCAATGTATAGTCAATACATGTTTAATATTCAGGCCTACAACCCCGCTTATGCAGGAACATGGGAAAGCCTTGGTTTGATGACTCTTGGTCGT
Source organism: Sunxiuqinia sp. (assembly GCF_055140945.1). Classification (NCBI taxonomy): domain Bacteria; kingdom Pseudomonadati; phylum Bacteroidota; class Bacteroidia; order Marinilabiliales; family Prolixibacteraceae; genus Sunxiuqinia; species Sunxiuqinia sp. Next base: position 38,768 of record NZ_JBSQYS010000041.1, on the reverse strand, counting down.
CAGCAATGGACCGGCTTTGAAGATGGACCTCACACGTACACGTTTACTGCTCAGGCTCCGTTAAGAGGCAAAAATGTAGGCTTAGGCTTATCAATCATGAGTGATGATTTAGGATTTGAAAAACGATTTGCTGTTTTTACAGACTATTCTTTCAAGTTAAAAATGAGTGATGAAGTTTCTTTGAGACTGGGATTAAAGGCAGGTTTTACCAATTACGAGAATAACTTATACGATTATACGCTGTATTTTCCCGGAGGTGGTGGAGATCCCGCTTTTGAAGGCGTAATTGATAAAAAGTTTATGCCTAATTTTGGTGTCGGTGCATTCTTATATGCTGATAATTTTTATCTCGGTTTTTCCATCCCCAAAATTCTACAAAATGATTTTGAAACAGGAGTGGAAAATTATGATACCAATTATGAATTGAGGCATATGACCCTGATTGGAGGATACGTTTTCGAAATGAGTGATATGGTCAAATTTAAACCATCATTTGCATCCAGATATGTAGCTGGAACAGCAATTGTTGCTGATGTAAATGCTAGTTTTTTGTTTAACGACAAGTTTTGGCTTGGAGCGATGTACCGAAGTGCGGGAGCATTTGGGTTTAATACTCAGTTTATTATTAACCGAAAACTACGACTAGGTTACGCCATCGATTTCAATACAACGAATATTAGTTCGTATGGTAAGGAAACGCATGAGGTTATGATATCCTATGAATTGAATTTTGTGAAAACCCGTTACACATCACCACGTTATTTCTAACAATAGAAAAATCCTAATGATATGAAAAAAAGATACATTCAGATATTTATATTCATCTTGATTGCGTTTAGCGGGCATGCACAAAAAAGTCTTTTTGACGATGTTGATATGTCAATTGACACATTGCAAAATGTTAATACACCATACAGCGATTTTGGGCCTGCAATTATTGAAGATGAGTTAATCTTTTCTTCTTATACCGAAGAAGCCGGGAAGAAGTCAGACAAGAAAAATAAAGCCTTTTACGATCTTTTTTCTTCCGATTTGAACCTGATGGGTAATATTATTACTGATCGAAGGAAACTGACAACTATGATTTCGCAATATCATGAAGGACCATTAACCTTCTGCGAGAAAACCGGAGAGCTGTTTTTAACCCAATCAAATTGGGAAAACCCACAGGAGTTGAATATTGTTTTCAAAAAGAAAAATATTCGTTTGGGAATAGTCATTTACGAAAAGACTGCTTTAACCTGGCAGTTTAAAGAAAAGTTCCCCTACAATAGCAGCGAATACTCGGTGGCACATCCTACCATTAGCGAATCAGGTGACACCTTAATTTTTGTAAGCGATATGCCCGGAGGAATGGGGATGACTGATTTGTACTATTGCGTTCGCCAGGATACTGGTTGGTCAAAGCCAATTAATCTTGGGCCGAAGGTAAATACAGCAGGAAAAGAAATGTTTCCTTTTTTGAATAGCGATGGTAGCTTGGTGTTTTCATCGGATGGTCATGCAGGTGAGGGAAACCTGGATCTGTTTTACATCGACTTTCCAATTACCCAGTATAGTCAACGTTCAACCTTCACAAATAATATAAATTCATCTGCTGACGATTTTGGATTGGTGATTCACCCCAATCAACGTTCCGGTTATTTTTCATCCAATCGTGAGGGTGGAGTTGGCGATGATGATATTTATTATCTGAAAATGGAAGATTACCGATTTAATATCATGACGCTTTCAAATTATACCAAACGTGCTTTAATTGGTGCGAATGTAAATATTATTGACGGGGATGGACAGGTTGCCGCAACCGGGCAGTCGGACAGCGATGGTAAAATGTTAGTTAAACTGGATGTCGATAAAAAATATACGTTAATTGCTTCTATTGATAATTATCTGGATCAGGTAGTTGATTTGGATTTGACCGATGAAGGAAATTTTGTTGATAAGAACTACAAGGTTTATCTGGATCCGGAATTTGTATTTCAAGGGCAAGTGGTCGATATCCTGGGGAATATTCCAATTCCTGATGCGATGTTAACAATTAATGACGGTACCGACATTGACACGATTTATGCCGATTATCAAGGTCAGTTTAAGCATAATATTGAGCCAGAAAAAGACTATAAAGTGAATGTAACGGCTTATAATTTCTTTGGAACTGATATCGATTTCAATACTGTTGGAATGAAACCGGGACTTATTGATTACCTGGTACAATTGTACTCACTGGATGCAGGAACTCGAATCGAGCTTGAAAACATCTACTACGACTTGGCAAAATGGAATATTCGTCCTGATGCGGCGCAGGAACTGGATAAGTTGGTTTCCGTACTGGAAGAATATCCTGACTTGCAAATTCGTTTAGAGTCGCATACTGACTCCCGTGGTGGAGATGAGTTTAACATGGAACTGTCCCGAAAACGTTCCAAATCAGCGTTTGATTATCTGATATCACGAGGAATTGATCCTAGCCGGGTTGAACACGTTGGATTTGGTGAATCTCAGTTAGTGAATAAATGTGACGATGGGGTAAGCTGCACGGAAGCGGAACACGCCGAAAACCGTCGTACAGTTGTTGAAATCCTGAAAGCTAAAGTTACACGAAGAAGTAAGGGGAATATCTTCTACTTCTAATCGAGGATTTTCTCTTAGCATGTTCTAATATATTGGTTGTTGAAAAAAGCGGGCTGAATTAACTTTCAGCCCGCTTTTTTTCGTTTTATGATTTACCGAAGAAAATAAGTGTACTTTTTTAAGAGAAAACTAATCTCAGGTCATAAAGCAAAAGAAAGTGCAAGTAAGACATTCATAAATTCAGTGTAAACAAATAGTGGGTTGATTTGCTTTTATTATTAATTAAGTTGAAAGCCAAATACAAAACACTTATTTTTGCCGTTTGATGAATTTGAATAAGGGAATATGAAGAGGAATTTGAGGCGAATAGTTTACACCGTATTTATAGTTGCATTAGTACTTGGTGGTTACCAGCTTTTGGAATCATCAGCTTATCCGGAACAAGCTCCAGAGCTAGTAAAAAGGCATTTTTACACTTCAGTAGAAGTGCCTGATTCATTAGTTTTTGCCGGCGAGGAGGTACCACTTGAATATTTCGACGTCTTTGAGAGTCTTGATCGGGAGTTGTTGGTCAATTCGTACTTTCACTCTCAAACACTTCGTTTTATAAAAATGGCTCCGCGTTTCTTTGCCATCATCGAACCAATTTTAAAACAGGACAGTATCCCTTCTGATTTTAAATATCTGGCCCTGGCTGAGAGTGGTTTTGATCCACGTGCTGTTTCACCGGCAGGGGCAGTTGGTTTTTGGCAGTTTATGAAAGGAACTGCCCGCGATTATGGCTTGGAAGTGAGTGGCGAAATCGATGAGCGCTATAATATTGAAAAATCGACTCACGCGGCATGTGCATACCTGCATGAATCATACGAAAAGTATGGCAGTTGGACGATGGTTGCAGCTACCTACAATGCCGGGCGAAACTTTATTGCATCCCAAATTGAGCGGCAACAAGAGACCAATTATTACGACTTGCTATTGGGAGAAGAAACCAGCCGATATGTTTTCCGAATTTTGGCACTCAAATTGGTGATGGAGAATCCTCGTAAGTATGGGTTTGATATTCCGGAAGATGAATTTTACCCCTTGTGGGAAACCAAAACGATAAAAATTTCGGAGCCGGTTTCCAATTTTGCTGATTTTGCCCAGGAGCATAATACCAACTACAAAATTCTGAAAATGTTGAATCCGTGGTTGCGCGAAGCTTACCTAACGAACAATGCGAGTAAAACTTACGAGATTAAACTTCCGGCAGAGGGGTTTAGGTTATTAAGAAAACAAGAAAATGCAGAAAACTGATACAGCAGTTCTTGATGAAGAGCTGATTGAAAATGAAGAAAAGGTAGTTGTGCACGGTGCACGGGTGCATAATCTTCAAAATATAAATGTGGAGATTCCACGAAACCAATTGACGGTAATTACCGGCTTGAGTGGTAGTGGAAAATCGTCATTGGCATTCGACACAATTTATGCAGAAGGGCAACGTCGTTATATTGAAACGTTTTCGGCTTATGCACGCTCTTTTCTGGGAAATATGGAGCGTCCGGATGTCGATAAAATTACGGGTTTGAGCCCGGTGATTTCCATCGAGCAAAAAACCACCAATAAAAATCCCCGATCAACCGTTGGAACGGTTACTGAGATTTATGATTTTCTGCGATTGCTTTATGCCAGAGCAGGAGAGGCATTTTCCTACGAGACGGGAGAAAAGATGGTGAAATACACCGATGATCAAATCTTAAAGCTGATTCAGGAAAAATTCGCAGACCAACGTATTTTGGTGATGGCTCCAATTGTTCGTGGCCGAAAAGGTCATTATCGAGAGCTGTTTGAGCAGTTTCGGAGAAAGGGATTTTTATATGCCCGAATTGATGGAGAAGTGAAGGAGTTGGTTCCTAACATGAAAGTGGATCGTTATAAGAATCACTTCATTGAAATTGTGATCGATCGCTTGGAAGTGGAAGCGGGAAGTCTAAAGCGATTGAAAGAATCGTTGCAAACGGCTATGAAACAGAGCCATGGGATTACCTTGGTTATGGAACACGATTCGGATAATATGAAGTATTATAGTCGGCAATTAATGTGTCCGTCTACCGGAATATCGTATGCTGAGCCGGCACCCCATAATTTTTCATTCAACTCACCACAAGGAGCTTGCCCGAGATGCAATGGCCTGGGGCAGGTCGCTGAAATTGATCTGGAAAAAATTATTCCGGATCCGGGAAAGAGCATTTCCAAAGGTGGAATTGCACCTCTTGGAACTCAGAAAAACACCTTGATATTTTGGCAGATTGAAGCTTTAGGCGAAAAATACGGATTCGACTTAAAAACACCTATAAAGGATATTCCTGAAGATGGATTGAGTGTCGTGCTGAATGGAACGAATGAACGCATTCAGTTGAAAAATTCGCCTCTCGGAAGTTCGGTCAATTACATGATGACTTACGAAGGGGTGATTAAATACATCGATAGTCAGCGCGATGAAAATCCATCAAAAAAGGCGAAGAAATGGGCAAACCAGTTTGTAAAAGAACGGACTTGTCCCGAGTGCAACGGACAACGGTTGAAAAAGGAGTCGCTTCACTTTAAGATTGATGATTTCAATATTTCGGAAGTCGCCAAAATGGATGTTTCTGAATTGAGCAAATGGCTGATTGATTTGGAAGATCGATTGACTGAGCGTCAACGTAAAATTGGAACGGAAGTTATTAAGGAAATTCGTGACCGGGTTAGTTTTTTAATTGATGTAGGCTTGGAATATTTGTCACTTGATCGGACGTCGAGAACCTTGTCAGGAGGAGAATCGCAGCGTATTCGTCTCGCAACACAAATTGGCTCGCAATTGGTTAATGTGCTTTATATTTTGGATGAACCAAGTATTGGCTTGCATCATCGCGACAATATTCGCCTCATACACTCCCTGCAAAAATTACGCGATACCGGTAATTCGGTCATTGTGGTCGAGCACGATAAAGATATGATGCTTTCGGCGGATTATATTGTGGACATGGGTCCTTATGCCGGTCGTCATGGTGGCGAAGTTGTAGCAGCAGGAACTCCGGAATTCATGCTGAAACAGCATACACTTACTTCAAAATACCTGACTGGTGAACATCAAATTGCAATTCCCGAAATTAGAAGACCCGGAAATGGAAAGTCAATTAAATTGAAAGGATGTAGCGGGAATAACTTAAAAGGAGTCAATGCTGATTTTCCGTTGGGAAAACTGATTTGTGTGACAGGGGTGTCAGGGAGCGGTAAGTCAAGCTTGATTAACGGAACCTTACAACCCATTTTAAGCCAGTATTTTTACAAATCGGTTAAAGATCCGTTGGAATACAAAAAAATTGAAGGACTGGATAATATTGATAAAGTTGTTCAGGTCGATCAGTCTCCACTTGGGCGCACTCCGCGGTCAAATCCGGTGACTTATACCGGCGTTTTTTCTGATATCCGCGCACTGTTTGCCCAATTACCAGAGGCGAAAATAAGAGGATACAAACCGGGTCGGTTTTCATTCAATGTAAAAGGCGGTCGTTGCGAAGATTGCCAGGGGGGTGGATTGAAACTCATCGAGATGAATTTTCTGCCTGATGTTTATGTGCATTGTGATACCTGCAACGGTAAACGTTATAACCGCGAAACCCTTGAGGTTCGTTTCAAAGGAAAATCAATTGGTGATGTGCTCGACATGACCATCAATCAGGGGGTTGAGTTTTTTGAAAGCATCCCTTCTATTGTTCACAAATTGAAAATGTTGCAGGAAGTTGGCTTAGGGTATATTACATTGGGCCAATCGTCTACAACCTTGTCGGGCGGCGAATCGCAGCGGGTAAAGTTAGCATCTGAGCTTGCCAAAAAGGACACGGGCAAAACCTTGTATATTTTGGATGAGCCAACAACAGGGTTACATTTTGAAGATATTCGTGTTTTGCTGGAAGTGCTCAATAAACTTGTCGATCGTGGTAATACGGTAATTGTAATTGAGCACAACCTGGATGTGATTAAAGTTGCAGATCACGTCATTGATCTTGGGCCGGAAGGTGGAAAGGGAGGCGGAAAGCTGCTTTGCGCGGGAACTCCGGAGGAAGTAGCAAAAATCAAAAAGTCTCATACTGCCAGGTATCTGAAAAAAGAGTTAGCTTTATCGTCAGAATAACTTATTTCAAATAGCAGGCTAAAGAAATTACAAGATCAATTGTTTTATTGGTGAATGATCAAACGATTGATTTTGACTTTGATAATCATGAAAACAGTTGAAATCTATTGCGAGAATAATCAGGTAACAAAAGCTTACCCATTAGGAACTACTCTCGATCAAATAAAAGAAGATCTGCAAATTGATCTTAAAAATCCCGTTTGCGGAGCGTTAGTCAATCACAAAGTTAAGGAATTGTCCTTTTCAGTTGTTAAAGCTAAGCGCATTCGTTTTATCGATTATTCGCATCCGGACGGACGCCGCTTGTATACCCGATCTTTATTATTCCTGGTTTATGTGGCTGTTCGGGAGACTTTTCCACAGGTGAAGTTGAAAATTATGAATGGCATTTCTCAAGGGTATTATTGTGAATTGGTCGGGCTGGAAAGACAAATTACCGATTCTGATATTTTTGAGTTGAAGAATGAAATGCATCAGTGGGTTAAGCAAAATATTCCGTTCGAGAAAAAAGGAATCCCAACGAACGAAGCGGTCGATATTCTTATACAACAGGGAATGGAGGAAAAAGCTCGTTTGTTTGAGCAACAGGGTACACTGTTTTCTTATTTGTACTTCATCAATGGCTATGCCAATTATTTTTACGGGCATCATGTGCCGTCAACCGGTTATTTAACTAATTTCGGATTAGTTCCTTATTTTGACGGTCTTTTGGTTCAAATTCCACAGCCCGATGATTTCGACAATCTCTATCCGGTCGTCAAGCAGGATAAACTCTTCGATGTTTTTAAAGAGCATAAAAGGCGAGTCAGTATTTTAGATGTTCCCGATTTGGGAAAATTGAATGAGTACACCGCAATGGGGAAAAGCGGAGACATTATTAAAATTTCGGAGGCTTTACATGAAAAACAGATTGCGGAAATTGCGAACCAAGTTGACGCTTTGCGAGATGAGGTGAAAATCATCCTTATTGCAGGTCCGTCAGCCTCCGGTAAAACAACATTTAGTAAACGATTGGCTGTTCAATTGGCTGTTAATGGGTTGGTTCCGCACATGATTTCGTTGGATGACTATTTTGTTGACCGGGAAAAAACACCTTTGGATGAGCATGGTGAATATGATTTTGAATCACTGGAAGCGATTGATATCGGTTTTTTCAATAAGCAGCTGGTGCAGCTTTTTAATGGAGAGGAAGTGGATTTACCGAAATTCAATTTTGCAATTGGCAAACGGGTTAAGGCGGGTAAAAAACTGAAATTGGGAGAAGGTCACCTGCTGATTGTTGAAGGAATTCACGGTAACAATCCCGGACTTACTCCACATATCGTCCCAAAACAAAGCTTTAAAATCTTCTTGTCAGCGCTGACCCAGGTTTCATTTGACGATCATAATCACATTTCAACAACCGACAATCGCTTAATTCGAAGAATGATCCGGGACAGTTTATATCGCGGCTATTCGGCAGCAGAAACCATAAAACGCTGGCCGAGTGTTAAACAAGGCGAAGAGAAAAATATTTTCCCGTATCAGGGCAATGCTGATGTAATGTTTAATTCGGCCTTGGTATATGAGTTGGCTGTTTTGAAAAAGTATGCAGAACCGCTCTTGAAAAATGTACCGGAAAATCAAGTTGAATATTGCGAGGCCAATCGATTATTGAAATTTTTCAGCTACATCAAAAGTATCGATGATCTTGAGATTCCGCCAACTTCGCTTATTCGGGAATTTTTAGGAGGCAGTAGCTTTCTGTACTAAATGAATAAGTGGCAACTAGAAATTACGACTGATAATTCGTGGAAACAAGAACGTTTGAATCACTCCACGACTCAGCATAAACAGCATCATGGCCAGCCAAAGAGCATGGTTCCCGATGATTGGCTGTAGCAGGAAGTAGGAGGGAAGAAACACCAATATACTTGCTCCAATCATGCTGTTTCGCATTTCTTTCGAAGCCGTGGCTCCAATGTAAACGCCATCCCAAATAAAGGAGGCGAAAGAAACGATAGGAGTGATGACCACCCATAATTTGAAATTCAATGCTGTTTCAATGATACTCTGTTGATTGGTGAGCACGCTTAAGACGATTCGGTTGGCAAACAAGTAAAATACTCCAAAAGCAAGTGCTAATATACTTCCCCAATAAAAAAGCAAACGGGTAACTTTAAGAAACTGGCTTCGGTTTTTTTCACCAACAAAACGTCCGGTAATTGCTTCGCCGGCATAGGCAAAGCCATCAATAAAAAAGGCGAAGAACAATAAAAATTGAATCAGAATGGAATTGACAGCCAGGATGTGGTCGTTGATTCCGGCTGATTTCGAAGTAAAAAAGGTAAATACAAAAATGACACAAAAAGTACGGATAAAAATATCGGTGTTTACCTGGAAGAAACTTTTTAAGTTAGTCGGATTGATGATGGATTGCCAGTTCCAGTGAATCGTGAGATGTCGGTAGCTCTTGAAAAGAAATATCAGTCCAACAACAACTCCAAGATATTGAGCTAGAACAGTTCCCAGTGCTACTCCTGCCGAATTCATGTGCAACGATTTCACAAAGAAAAAGCTTAATCCGATGTTGAAAACGTTTGCAGCAATTGACGTAATCATGGGGAATTTCGCATTCTGCATTCCCAAAAACCAACCATTTAGAACGTAAAGGCCGAGTGTGGCAGGTGCAGCCCAAATCCGAATTCTGAAATATTCACGAGCCAGCGATTCTACCTCCTGACTTCCGTTAATCAATTTAAAACTGATCCATTCAATGGGAAATTGCAGTACGATGATGACAACACTAATCAAGGTGGAAATTAGCATGGCTCGCGAAAGAATATGAAAACTCTCTCCTTCATTTTTTTCGCCGTAAGCTTGAGCCGTAAATCCGCTGGTTCCCATTCGCAGGAAGCTAAAGCCCCAGTAAATAAAATTGAAAATGACCGTTCCGAGTGATACAGCCCCAATAAAAACCGCTGAATCCAAATGCCCCATTAATGCGATATCCACCAATCCTAATAAGGGAATGGTCACATTGCTGATAATATTGGGAATGGCTAAACGGAGTATTTCTCGATTCACGGTATTTTTTTCGCAAAGAAACTAAAATAATCACTGAATGCCGAACCAGCGTGCCTTAAAGCTATTGATTACTCCTATTAGCAATCAATAAAATCAATAAAAAATGAATTAATACGATTTGGATTGAAACAATTTTGCCCTTAGATTTGTATTAAAGATAAACGAATCTTAAAATCATATAAAACGATAACAGATTATGTCATTTGAATTACCAAAATTAAGTTACGCATACGACGCTTTAGAACCATACATTGATGCACAGACTATGGAGATTCACCATAGCAAGCATCATGCAGCATACACCAGCAAGTTAAACGGTGCTATTGAAGGTTCGGGGCTCGAAGGAAAATCGATAGAAGAATTGTTAGCCAACGTGTCTAACCATTCTACAGCAGTTAGAAATAACGGTGGTGGTTTTTACAACCACAATTTATATTGGGAAATTATGGCACCCGGTGGTGCTTCCCAGCCAGAAGGAGATTTATTAAAAGCTATAAACGACTCGTTAGGGTCTGTTGATAAATTTAAAGAAGCTTTTGCCAATGCAGCTGCAACCCGATTTGGTTCAGGTTGGGCTTGGTTGGTAAAGCAGGGTGATAGTTTGGTTGTTTCATCAACACCCAATCAGGATAATCCGTTAATGGATGTCGCTGATGTAAAAGGGACTCCAATTCTTGGAATTGACGTTTGGGAACATGCTTATTATTTAAAGTATCAGAACAAACGACCCGATTACATTGATGCTTTTTGGAAAGTCATTAATTGGGATGAAGTAGCCAAACGGTTTAAAGGTTAGTTGATTTTTGGTTTTTTTCCCCGAAGCAGAGGCTTCGGGGTTTTTATTGCCTTTTTTTATCTGTAAAACATAATATTAAGAGGCGAACTTCTGAATACTTCAGCTGTTTTTTATTATAGATTTCAAAAAAGCTTACTTCTAAACTTTTGACTATGAATATTAAAGAGCTTACTATTTACACTTCTCAATTACAGACCCAAAAAGAGTTTTATTGCGAGACTCTAAAATTACCGCTGCTCAACGAAAGCGGTACCTCTTTTTCATTGGCGGTGGGAACTTCAATTCTGATATTAAAATACCGCGAGAACGTTACTCCTTACCATATTGCAATCAATATTCCATCGTATCAAGATCCGGAAGCGTTGGCTTGGTTGCGAAAGCGAATTCCGGTAATAAAGCATGAGGGAAAGGGGCTGGTTGATTTTGTCAATTGGAACGCCCGAGCTATCTACTTTTACGATGCCGACCAAAATATCATTGAACTGATTGCGCGTAAAAGTTTAAGCATCCAAAGTCTCGATACTTTTGACCATCATGCTTTTTTGAGTATCAGCGAAGTTGGAATGCCAACATCGAATATTGAAAAGTGTTACCGACAAATTCAGCAGCTAGGAAATTTCCCAATTTATGATGGTGATTTTAACCGATTTTGCGCAGTGGGAGACGAAAATGGCTTGTTTATTCTGATCGATAAAAACACAAAGAAATGGTTTCCTACCGACGATGATGCTTTTTCTTCAGCGTTCGAAATTAAGTTTGAAAACGATGGTGAATCGATTGCGTTTCAGTTTTTGAACGAAGAGGTTAAGCCAATTCCAGTATCGTAATTTCGGGTAATATTCCCAAACGCCCCTGATAGCCAATGAAGCCAAATCCGCGGTTAACGTACAGATATTGATTCTCTTGCTGGTATAAACCTGCCCATTGCTTGTACATGTATTGAACCGGGCTCCATTTCAATCCGGGGATTTCGATCCCAAACTGCATGCCGTGCGTGTGTCCACTCAAGGTCAGATTAATGTCTCGGTATTTTTCTCGAACCTGCGCCTCCCAGTGCGATGGATCATGACTCATGAGAATCTTCAATTGAACTTCAGATTCTTCCAGTCCCTGCATGGCACGATCTAAATCGCCATATTGCGTAAAACCCTTGGCTCCCCAATTTTCTACCCCAATTAATGCCAGTTTTTGGTCTCCTTTAGTTAAAATCAAATGCTCATCAAGTAAAAGCCGCCATCCCATTTCGGCATGGTGCTGTTTCAATTGTTTTAGGTTTTCTTGCTTCGCTTCTTCTGATGGCCATTTATGGTAATCACCGTAATCGTGGTTTCCCAAAATCGAATAGACACCCATTGGGGCTTCAAGTTTTTTAAAGATGTCGAGGTAAGGTTTTATTTCCTCTGCTTTATCATTCACCAAATCGCCGGTAAATAAAATCAGGTCAGGTTTTTCACGCATAATGGTTGCTACTCCTTCGGCTACAGCCTCCGGATCATCGAAACTGCCTGAATGAATGTCCGAAATCTGCGCAATTTTCAACCCTTTTAATGATTCAGGTAAATTATCGATGGAAACGTTTTTTCGTCTGATTTTATAGCTGTAACGGTTTGTCATGCCATACGCCAATCCTGCGGTAAGTGCTCCTCCAAGGAGCAGAGCTGTTTGAGCAATGAATGTAAATCGGCTGATGAATCGCTCACCACTTGTTGCTTCCGGTGATGCCGACCGAAACGAAGTCAGGTACTTAAACAGGTTTGGGACAGCAATCAGAATGTCGCCCAGAAACATGATGACAGCCATCAGTACCTGGCCTAAGAAAACACCAATAAAAATGTTTACGACATATTTCATGCTTGTTGAAGGCCAACTTGTTTTAGCCCAGTGTGGAAACGCATACAAACTCCACACTGCTCCTAAAGCAAGTACAAAGTAAAATCCGAAAAGTACCCAGGCCCAAGATCCTGATGTGTTTTTCAGAACGGTTTTAATGGCTGTAAAAGCATAATATTCGACTGCAAGAACAAACAGTCCGAAAAATAAGAGTTGTTTACTAATCATTGTTTTCTGTTTTCAATTTTAAGCGCTCTTTATACAAACACTTTGCGCCCGATTAAGGTTTTCGTCCGTTGAATAGAGAGCCGGAGTTCCGATGATTTTGTGTGATTCGTTGCTGCAAATGCGACTTTCTTGCTATTTTTGAAGACTATCATGTTAGAACTTCGCAGCATATTAAATGAACGTTTCCCCTTTTTTTCCAACGAATTGTTGGGCGAAATTGAGCAAAAAGGATTTGTTCAGGAAATCAAAATCGGTGAACAGCTGATTCGGGAAGGTCAGTTCATAAAATCGTTCCCTTTGGTTTTAGAAGGGAGTCTGCGGGTTATTCGCCACGATGATGAAGCTCGTGAGTTACTACTCTATTTTTTAAACCCGGGAGAGGCTTGCAGTATGGCATTAACCTGCTGCATGGGGCAGCAGCAAAGTAATATCAGCGCATTGGCCGAGCAGGATAGTTTGATTGTTCGCATTCCGGTTGAGCTGTTGGATGAATGGATGATTCATTATCCGGAGTGGAAATCATACATGATGTACGCCTACCGCAAGCGGTTCGATGAATTGCTCGATACCATCGATGCCATTGCTTTTATGGATTTGGATCAGCGTTTGGAACGTTTTTTTAAAGCACGATTTCAAGCGACAGGAGAAAAGCTGTTTCATGGCAAACATCAGGATATTGCCTATCAATTGAACACTTCACGCGAAGTCATTTCGCGCCTGCTTAAAAAAATGGAGCAAAATGGCATGGTGAAACTTAGTCGCAATAAAGTGGACTTTTCCAATTTGAGCTCCCTCAATTCATAAAATCTAACTAAAGTTGTATTTAAAATTGAAGCTGTGTGACCTGGGTCACTTGGAAAAACTATTCTGAATTGTTTTTTTGTACTATGGAAAAAGTGAAAGAGTTTATTCTGAAATATAAGTGGCGATTAGTTGGCGTTTTTATTGGTGGTATAGCCGGATACCTGTATTGGTATTATATTGGTTGCACATCGGGAACGTGTCCGATTCAATCGAATTGGCATACTAGTTCCTTGTATGGCGGACTGATGGGCTATTTGGTTAGTGACTTGAAAAAGAAACCGAAAAAATCAGAAGAACATGGAGAAGTTTAATCAAATTATTCAAGGAGAAACACCTGTTTTGATTGATTTTTCAGCTGAATGGTGCGGCCCTTGCAAAATGATGGCTCCCATTTTGAAACAGGTAAAAGAACAACTGGGTAACCAGGTTCGGATTCTTAAAATTGATGTGGATCGGAATCAGGAAATTGCGATGAAGTACCAAATACGCAACGTTCCCACCATGATGATTTTTCAAAACGGACAGCAAAAATGGACGGGGAGTGGAGTCATGCAGGCTGATCAGTTGTCATCGGTCATTCGGTCAGTTGTAAAGGTAATTTAGCATCTCAAGTCATCCATAACTCGTTTCAGGATCTTAATAAAATAAGGAAAAGGTAACACGAGTAGGCCCTGAACCAAATTCAGGGTGACAGGCGTTTTTTCACAGGCTTTTTGGGGAAAGCCGAAGCTGAGAACTATACAAAAAGAGGGAAGAAAAAAACAGGAACAATCCAAAGTTCCTGTTTTTATTTTAATCTTGTTTCGCTGTAAAAAGCCAAACTTCCTTCGTTCTATAGAGGAAACTTAGGTGCATTTTGTGCAATGGCAGAGGTGACGTGTAATTATTTTATCCGGTGAAAATACCTTGTCAGTTCTTTGTTTTTGATTAGCGTGTTAATCCGGACTGTGTCAAACCCTCCTTCTATGACAAATTCATTTCCCTGGTATTGATAAAACTCAAGAAAAGGGTCTTTGTCAATTATTAAGCTAAACATGCTGTCGATACTAAAAGGAAGCTTCTGTTTCATATATTCCTCTTTGGTAACAGACAGGATCGCTGAATTAACCCCCAACGTCCCGTTTAAATAATAACCATCGGCCAGTTTCTCGGGCCACCTAAGTTGAACATCAGGTGGCCCATAAAAAGACGTGATCCGCGTTTTATCTTTGGAAAGCTCTATGGTAACTTTGTCCGAATAATCCTCCTTCGTTTTGTATACCCATATTGTATCATCTTCACTACCAGACCACCAGCAGGATTGCATGGTAAATAATAAAAAGATGACTGATGAGATCCGAATTTTATTTTTCATATTTATTGAATAACGAGTTTCTCCGAAAAGATTTTTTCTTTTGTTGTTACTTTGATATAGTAAATTCCTGCAGCTAATTTAATCGTATTGAATTCTTCATTTAACGAAGAAAGATTATTTTTATTGTAAACCTTGTGCCCTCCAGTATCATAAATTTCAATTTTCCAAGTATTTTGATAATTTGTTCGAATAGAGAAACATCCTTCGCTGGGGTTGGGATACACATCGAAAACACATTCTTCATCAAGCTCAAATTCCTCGGTGTCTGTTAACACTCCCTGTGAAATTGATATTGACTTTTTACCTGCTGAGAATATGTTATAGGAGTCGCTTAATAGCTCACCGCAATTATTCCTAAAGGTGATCTTAGCAATGTAGTAACCAGCGACGTATGCTCCTGTTCCATCCCAGACATCTAAAGGGGTTTGATCAATTGTGCCAGCACTCTGAAAAACCAATTGAGCCGCCGCAGTGTAAACCTCAAATTCAAATGTGTTTGCATTGTGGGGCTCGAAACTAAGAATGCCATTAGAATAATTTGCATCATCAATAGAAATTCCGCAATCATCACTAAAATCATTTTGGGTAGTCATTGCTTTAAAGTTTCCTCCATTTTGTATACTGAAGCCTGGTTTTAACACAATAGCATCTCCTGCAAAAAGATTAAGGCTTCCGCTGTTAGTTACGTTAAGGGACTTTCCATTGGCAGGCAACGAAACTGAACTCCTAGCTTCAATATTTCTTGTGTCAGAAACGGAGTTGTAAGTAACATCATTTACACTTGACGCAATATTGGAAAGAGAAGGGGAAATTCCTATGATTGCTTGTTGATTTTCATTGTATTCGTGATTACCTGGATTTAAATCATTAAAATATTGATAAGAAGTATTATAGGAATTTCCAGGATAACCCCATCCAAAATTAAAATGAAAGTAATCTGCATATGTTGGATGATATCCATCACAAACAAACATATGTTTCTCATCATTTAAGTCTGATTTATCACCTCGAATTAGAACTGGCCGTCCTGCATCTATTTCAGCTCTAATTAGATCATTCCAAACATTCCCGTAAGGGTAGTGTGTCCGTACTATCTTCGCGGTACCTTTATAACCTAGATAATCATGAAAACCGTCATTAACATTATTTGTTGTTGCCCAGGAGAAATCAGTTAGAATAGATGTATAATTCATCTTTGCAGCCTTGCCGCAATCTCTCAAAAGCTTTGCTACTTCATCACCTGAATCAATATCTGTCGAATTTCTAAGTTCTGGTGGCATAATTTTCCAATCATACGTGTTATATTCCGAAAAGTTTGGATACTGCCAATACCACATGATTTGGCCCATTGCAACCGCAGCACATCCTACTGGTTTCTTATCATCACAGTCAGTATCATCGATATCTCCCGAAAGCGAGAATTTATTGTATGTTGGGGAACAGCCCCCATCATTGTTTTCTTCTTGGAACCATTTTACATGACCTCTTGTTGTGTTTAATAAATATGTGCCTGGAGAGTAGGATTTTAGGCTTAATTTTGCTCCTTTTAATAGCTCATTCCATTTACTTTTCGCCTTTTCACTAGGGGTAGTAATTTTTTTAGCTTTCTTAATTTGATTTTTATATCCATTTAGCAAATATTCAAATGACTCAGTGAATTGAGATGATTCACTAATAGATCCTTCATAAGAAAAACCCAAAACAGGAATTGTAGACTCTGTCCCTGATATAATAGCCCATCCACCTTCTGTAAAATTGATAATATAAAACATAATGTCTCCATTATCTTTTACTTCATAAGAATCCATGATAGAGGTAGAAAAGGTAGGGTTCGAAGATTTCATAAAGCCTTGTGCAACTACCTGTGCCGTTTGTTTATTAACATCACTAGCAACAGAGTAGAGGCCAAAACCGATGAGAAATATTAAACAAATGTATATTCTTCTCATTATGCCATTATTTACTTTTCAATTCATCAATCTGCTTTTGCTGCTCAATAACATAAAGGGTGAGTTCTTCCACTTTTTGTAAAAGTTTGGCATTCATATCGGCTAGGTTGAGGCCGTTTTCTTTAACTTCTGTTTCAGAGGGGATGTCGGGGAGGTGGTTGTTTGTTTTTATAAAACTATCCAGTTCTGTTAAGGACATCAGATTGTGATTGTCGTTGAACACAAAGTCAGGCCAATTGCTTTGCAGTTTTACATTTACCTCTTCTGCAACCATACTCCCAGCAACAGCAAGTTTGTAACCTTTAGTGTCATTTGTTCCAATTCCGACATCTCCGCTATGGAAATAGAATAATGATGCGGCAAGTGTCAATGGGGTATGTTCTGTTTCGGCAAAGTTTGCAGTAGAAATAGTAAGGCTATTTGGGCCTGCTAAGGTCCAGTCAGTAATTTTAAAACGTACCTGATTCGATAGATCGAATCTCGCAGTTCCAACAACTGAAAGAGTTGATTGGGGTGAATTGGTACCTATTCCAACTCTGTCATAGGTATAGATGGAGCTTCCACTGTCCGTCCATTGACAAAATACTTGTTGAGAAAAAACAAACAATAAAATAACTAAGGATAACAATTTAATTTTCATACGATAAAATTTTAGGATTATTATGTACTCTTTATTCTGGATAGAAATAAGAAGTAATCCTCAATTGTTAGTTTTAACATATCTAATATTTCGATGTGATTTTAATATTCATAGAATTTTATTATGTCATATATATGCGTCGCTGGGTGTTTCTTTGGTAAATGAGATTATAGTCTCAAAAAAAGAGATTAGGATTGTTATCTTTACTGCATAAATATGTTTGCGCAAAAACAAGTAAAGACGATGGGCTTAATAAGGAATCTACTTAAAGACATTTTTCTAATCACAAAGATTAGAAACCGGTTCTATCCTTCAACACAAATCAGCCAACGGCAATTATATCATTATTACCAAGACTGTATGAAAAGTAATAATATGCCAAAGCTGCACGAAACCGGGTTTCGTGTTTTTTCTCAATTCGAAGAAGATGGGAAGCTGTTATTTGTATTTTCAATAATCGGAATGACGAATAAAACTTTTGTTGAGATTGGGTCAGATGATGGAGTGAATAGTAATAGCGCAAACCTGCATTTTAACTTTGGTTGGCATGGTCTTTTTATTGACGGGAATGCAAAGGCAATAAAACGAGGCAAAAAGTTCTATTCAAAATATCCACATCCATGGAACTACTCACCAAAATTTGTATGTGATAAAGTAAAACGGGAAAATATTAATCAGCTTATCAAAGAGGCTGGATTTGAAGGAGAGATAGGCTTATTGTCTATTGATATTGACGGAAATGACTATTGGATTTGGGATGCTTTGGAGGTTGTCAGTCCTCAAGTTGTGATTATTGAAACACACAATGAATTTGGCTATGAGGATATTGTTGTTCCTTATGATCCGGGTTATTTCTTCCCCGGGAAACATCCGGTTTATCATGGAGCTTCTCCAGTAGCAATGAGAAATTTGGCTCGTCAGAAAGGTTACAGACTTGTGGGAGCGAACGAAATGGGGTTTAACTTTATTTTTGTAAGAAATGATCTGGTCAGTGGTGAAATCCCTGAAGTAACCGTTGAGTCATTGTTGCAACATCCTTCCACCATTGAGAGCTTTTGTAAATTTGAAGAGATTAGAGATTGGGAGTACATTCGAAATCGGTTTGGAGAATAAACTTTGATTTTTTTCATAAATTCAATATTCTTGAAATTGTCGTACAGGTAATTGGGATAAAATTAACGTTTTATGCTTACATAATTATAATAGAATGGGAAAGTCAAATGTAATCTATTATGTTTGTACATTTACATGTGCAATGATTCACACATGTAAATAGATTTAATGCTTCTATCTTTTTGATTATCAATATGTGGTAGGAATGAAACGACTATTTTTATATATACTATTAATTGCAACATCGTGTTCCGAGCAAAAAGTAAATGACACTAATTTCAATATTGATTTTAGCCAACTAGATACCGGAAAACTAACAGACAAAGCGACTAAGGATATCTGGCTCGGAGCCAGCTTGGTATGTGGCAAAAAGGATTTTGTTTTTTACAAATTGGGAATTACCCCTCATCCTCATTTTATCAAGGAGGAAGACGGGAATCGTTTTTTACAGGTGATGATTCCTGCCAGATGTTATGATCCGATCGTCGGTGCCCAATGGAAAATCCCGCTTGTTCCCCAAGATGAATACTATTTTAGTTACCGGGTCAAATTTGAGAAAGACTTTGACTTTATTAAAGGTGGGAAACTCCCTGGTTTGGCTGGGGGTAAGGCTAACTGTGGAGGAGATGTCCCTGATGGATATGACGGATGGAGCGCCCGAATGATGTTTTGGGATGAGGGAAAGCTTAGTTTTTATCTTTATTATCCTGACCAATCTTCAAAATGGGGAGAACGATTATTTTTGAAAAACTCAGATAAAGATACGTTGCAGGTTGCTCGTGGTAAATGGCATACCATTACACAGCACATCAAGATGAATACTCCCGGAAAGAAGGATGGAATTATTGAAGCATGGTTTGATGGGCAAAAAGCCTATTCTCAAGACACTTTACTTTTTAGACGTGACATAAAACTTCAAATCGATCAAGTCTTTTATAGTGTCTTTATGGGAGGTGATGATTTAAGCTGGACTTCGGCAAAAGATCAATATATTTGTTTTGATGATTTTCGCGTTTCTACTCAAATGACCAATCCATAACGCATGCTTTTTAATTCGATTGAATTTGTACTTTTCTTCCCTCTTGTACTGATCCTTTATTGGGGAATTTTCAACCGTTATTCCGGAAAGCTTCGCAATTTGTTTCTCTTAACCGCTAGCTACCTGTTTTATGGCTGGTGGGATTATCGTTTCTTGGGTTTAATTATTTTGAGTTCAGTGGTCGATTATTTCTGCGGCATTTCTATTTTCAGAGCCAATACTCAGGTTCGGAAACGATTATTTATGGGAATAAGTCTGGGAGCTAATCTTGGCGTTTTATTCTTTTTTAAATATTACGGTTTTTTTGCGGCTGAGCTAGCCAGCTTACTGGAGCAGTTCGGGTATATTGTTCATCCTTCAACGCTAAATATTATTCTTCCGGTTGGCATTAGCTTTTATACTTTTCAAACACTCAGTTACACCATTGATATTTACCGTAAAAGGTTGCAGCCAACACACGATGCGGTCGCTTTTTTTACTTTTGTGGCCTTTTTCCCTCAGTTGGTTGCCGGTCCTATTGAGCGGGCAAAACACCTGCTCCCTCAATTTGCAAAACGTCATCAATTTAACTACGAACTGGCCAGCAATGGTTTTCGTCAGCTCTTATGGGGTTTCTTTGCTAAAGTGGCTGTGGCCGATAGTATAGCCCCTATAGTTGATCAAATTTTTGCGAATTCAGAAACGATGAGCTCCGCTTGGTTGTGCATGGGAGCTATTTTTTTTGCTGTTCAGATTTATGGCGATTTTTCAGGCTATTCCAATATTGCTATTGGTACTGCTTCCTTGTTGGGCTTCGACTTAATGCAGAATTTTAACTCACCCTATTTTTCTCGAAATATTCGAGAATTTTGGACGCGTTGGCACATTAGCCTGTCAACATGGTTTCGCGATTATGTGTACATTCCTTTAGGCGGAAATCGTTGTTCAAAAATCAGGCAGGGACTAAACGTGATGACAACTTTCATTATTAGCGGATTGTGGCATGGAGCCAACTGGACTTTTCTTGTTTGGGGAGCGATACACGGACTGCTCTATTTAATAACGAAGCCATTCTCAAAAGAAAAAAAGGACACGCCAATTAGAATTAATCAGTTGCCAGTAATTTTTCTAACTTTTGCTTTGGTATGTTTCGCTTTTATATTTTTCAGAGCCGAAAATATCAGCCAGGCTTTTCAATTTATTGCACGGATCATTCGTATCGAAGATGGAATTAGCTTAAATCGGATTGTTGAAACTAAACATGTTTTAGTTGGAGTTTTCTTTTCTGCCATCTTGTTTTGTGGAGAATGGATTCAGCGAGATAAAAGACATGGGCTCGATATCGGATCTGCAAGACCTTTGGTGCGATACGTGGCTTATTATTTTGTAATTTTATCGATATTATTTGCTTTTCAAACCGATCGAATTTTTATTTATTTCCAGTTTTAACGTATGCAAGTTGCCAAAAAAATATTCATCATTCTTTTGCTTCCTTTGGTTCTTATTGGAGGAACAAACTATTTGCTTGATCCTGATTATACACTGCGAAGGGACTATATTCCTAAGTTGGTTGAAGCGCTTTCAAATGGAAAGATGATAAGTGGGCCGGTGAATATTAATTCCAGGTTGCTCAAAAAATATTGGATTGAAACATTGCCGGGAAATCCTGAAGTTTTGGTACTGGGCTCAAGTCGTACATTGGGGCTTTCAAAAGAAGCTTTTCCGGGAAAAACTTTTTTTAACGCTTCGGTTAGCAATTGCACTTTTCAGGATATGTATGCTTTTCTGAACCTGTTTGAGAAAAAGCAAAAGCCAATAATGCCCCAAACCATTATTATTTGTGCCGACCAATGGTTGTTTGGCAGTTCTTTTTCAGAAAAGCGCTGGCTGAATTATCGGGGAGATTTTGTGGAAATGCTTCAGACAACAGGAGATCTATCTGCAAGTCAATTCCCATCAAAATGGGTGCTTCAAAAAGAATGGATAAAGGAGCTTTTTTCAGTTCGCTACTTGGTTCGATCGTTCAGGCAACGGGGAAAAACAGAAACCTTTGAGATTTGCAATTCTATTGCTGACAATAAGATGATGTTTTTGCCAAGCGGTGTGCGTTTGCTTCCGAAGGATGTGGTTAACGCTTCCGAAGATGAAATAAAACAAAGGGCAACTGACTATTTTTACTCCAGTGGTGACGAGCATTTCAATAAACTATCGGTATTGCAATGCCAGTTATTTGAAGATTTTGTCAACCACTTGAAAGCTAAAAAATGTGAGGTGATTCTTTATATTCCACCCTACCACCCCGAAACATACAGGCTGATGCAGCAATCGCCAAAATACAAGGGTGTTTTTAAGGTTGATGATTATTTGTTGAGAGTAGCAAAAAATTATCAACTGAAAGTTGCTGGAGCTACTAACCCGAGTAAATTGAATTTATCAGCGGCTGATTTTTATGATGGTGTACATCTGAAACCAGAAGTGCTTGAGGATGTTTTCAAGCAAAATCAATAATAATATTTGAAACTACAGGAGAGTGAAAGATCAAACTATAAAATTGCCGATATTACTTGGATTCGTGGGAATTCTGATTCTACACCATTTTTTGGGTTACTTAGGACATTTCGGTTACGATGATTTGCACTACGCGAAGCTGGCCAACGATTTGTCAAATGGCATTTTCAACGCTGAAGATCATTTTTCATTTCGAATTACCTTAATTGGACTGACAAGTTTGTCTTATCAATTCTTTGGGATTAATGATTTTGCTTCAGCACTTCCTGCATTGTTGGTAACAATTGTAAGCTTGCTGCTTATATTCTTCATTTTAAAGAAGGAGAAACCTGCAATTATTACGATCGGACTGGCACTTTTTAGTTTGAGTTCGTGGACATTGTTTTATTCAGATAAATTGATGCCGGACTCATTTGTAGCATTGTTTTCTCTTTCGGCGGTCTTTTTTGTCTATCAATTTAAGTTCCGAAAAAGTAGCATTTCTTTGGGGTGGTATGCGTTTGCAGCTGCGTTTAGTTTGTTTTTGGGTTTTAACACTAAGGGAACCATCATCTTGCTTTTACCGCTGTTTACCTACTTTATCCTCACTGACCTGCTAAATAAAAGACATGTTAGATTCTGGATTTTTTTTTCATTATCAACAATATTACTTATCGGCTTGTACCTTGCTTTTTGGCAGATTTATGCCGGGCAAGCTCTCGTTCGGTTTCAGTCCATTTTTCAAAACAGTTACCTCAATTTATGCAGTTACTCAGAGCAGCCTTTAATGTTTACTTTAAAGCGAATTTCATACGAATTTGTGCTCTTGTTGATTAAGCAATCGATGCTTGTGCCGTTTATCTTTCTGTTTGCCATGCCCAGAAAGCTGTTCAATAGGCGATTTTTTTTACAGCATGATAAGGCTAGTTTTTTTACTGGTTCGGCAATTGTTTTACTGTTGTCTTCTAATTTTTTGAGTATTTCAGCAACAAGTTACTCGCCAATGTGTCTCGATCCGCGCCACTATTTGTTTATTGTCCCAATTGCTGCTATTGCTGCCGCCTTGGCAATGAAAGAACTGTTCCTGGAGCAGAGAGCACCTTTGCGCTTAATCCTGATCACTTTGGTAATTTTTGGCATCTCTGTTTTGATGAAATACGAAATAAGTTGGACGCTCTATTTTCCACTACTCATTGTTTTGTTGATTTGGTTTGTGTTCAATAAATCGAAATGGAAAGCAGTTGGATTTACCTGTTTATTGCTTGTTGCTTTATTAATAGCTCCAATAAAAATGGTTGTTTATGCCCGGAAAGTAAACTTCAGCAAGCAAGAAAGAATCGTTAAGGAGCAGCTTCTATCCAAAACAGAACCTTGTGTCGTCATTACAGATCAGGTACAGAAAAATCTGGCTAAATACCTTGACGGTTTTAATAACAATTCAGTTTGTAAGTTTTATACTTATTCTGAATTTGAACCGGCGGATACCGTTCCTGGAGTTCCTGTTTTTGTATTGAAGAACTGGTACACCAGCTATCTGAGTAATTTGACAAAACAAAACTTACCTTTCTATGCACAAGAAAACCAGGTAGGAGAAGTTGTTTTTGAAGATTCAGTTTTAAACATTCAGCTTTTCCGAATTGAAGAATTCAGTGAACCTGAGGTGATCTTTCAGTCGACTAACAATTTTGAATCGGCTAATTCAGTTTGGTCCGGTTTTCAAAAGGATGAGCAGCATGTTTATTCAGGCAGTTTTTCTTCCCGGGTCGGCGAATATTCATCAACGATAGCAATCAAGTTGGATTCTTTAGGTTTAGAAAATATACATCAGTTGATCATCGAATCAGCTTTCTACATCAATATGATTGATGATGCTGATCCATCTATCGTTATTTCGGTTGAACGAGAAGAAGAACACTCACTCTGGAAGGGAATTTCGTTCAAAAATCAGATCAAATCATTTGGTAATTGGATGCCTGTTTATATCAACGAGCAAATTGATCTGGACAAAATAGAGTCCGGGTCGGTGCTGAAGATTTATATTTTCAACCCGGAGCAAGCTGAAATGTACCTGGACGACTTCGCTGTTAAATTGATGGTTTTTTCTGACTAGACTTTGTTGAAATTTTATGCTATCCCAACATGGTCACTAACTTTTTCAGTGCAGCGATAAACTGATCAATTTCTTCCATCGTATTGTAAACCGCAAATGAAATTCGGATCATGGCTGGCTGTTGGTAGTGGTCCATCACCGGATCGGCACACAGTCGACCGGTACGTACGGCGATTCCCATTTTGTCGGGCATGGAGGATAGGCTTAAAAAGGAGGGAAGTCTTTGTAGAAATTTTGCCGGGTGCCAAATTTTAGAAATTCAACAGTTCCTTTGTCGATATATACCCCAAGTCGGTATTGTCCGTGTTTAATTTTGAAAAATTTACCCCTGCTATGAAGCGGCTCACAATGAGGAATGTCGCTAATTGTGTCAGCTTGTTCGCAATCTTCAATAACCTTTTTGATCAGGGATTTGATCGCGGTTTGTTTTACTTTTTTGATATCCTTTAAAAAAGAATTGCGGAATTCCACTTTCATTTCAAGGCATTTAACACTTCTTCTTTGCTGACCTTTCTGGTTTTGCGACCTGCTTTCAATGCTTTCAACATGGAGATATTCTCCAATTCTTCATCAGTGGCAATTGTCGCGTTTTCAACCCCTTTTAAAAGTTGGATCGCTTCTAGTATGCGTTTTGCATTGGATCCTTCCTTGATATTTATCACGATTGTTTTCATCTATATTTTGTTTTCAACAAACTTACAAATTTTAACCCGGAAAAGGCGAAATTCTATGGCTGCAAATGTTTTATGGATTTCAGCACCGGAAGTAACTTTGGACAGAAAGGGAGAGTGAGAATGGTTATTTTACCCCAACATCACCACCAGTTTTTTCAAAGCAGTAATAAACTGATCAATTTCTTCCATTGTATTGTAAACCGCAAATGAAATTCGGATCATGGCTGGCTGTTGGTAGTGGTCCATAACCGGGTCGGCGCAGAGGCGGCCAGTGCGAACGGCAATGCCCATTTTATCCAGCATCGTCCCCAGGTCGAATGGATGAATCCCATCAATATTAAAGGTGATTGCGCCCGACTTTTCTTTTTGGGTGCCGTAAATCTGCATGCCGGCAATTTCTTGCATTTTCGTTGTGGCATATTCCAATAGCCGATGTTCGTGAGCAGCAACCGCTTCAATGGTTAAGTTCCGGAGATAGCTGATTGCTTCTCCAAAGGCAATTACTCCGGTAATGTGCGGCGTGCCGGCTTCAAACTTATAAGGAAGTTCGTTGTAGGTTGTTTTTTCAAAGGTCACTTCCGAAATCATTTCTCCTCCACCTTGGTAGGGTGGCATTTTGTAGAGCAGTTCCTTTTTGCCATACATTATGCCAACGCCATTGGGGCCATAAATCTTGTGTGCCGAGAAAACGTAAAAATCAGCATCCAGTTTCTGCACATCAACTTTAAGATGAGACATTGCCTGTGCGCCATCAACCAATACTTTTATTCCCTTTGCATGAGCTCTGCTAATGATTTCTTTCACAGGATTGACCGTTCCCAATGTGTTTGACACATGAGCTAGTGCGATTAGTTTCGTTTTTTCACTGATCAGTTCGTTTAGTTTCTCAATCTCTAACCGGCCATCATCTGCAAAAGGTAATTTGACAATTTTGGCTCCTTTGCGTTCAGCCATCATTTGCCACGGAACAATATTGGCATGATGCTCCATTTCGGTAACAATAATCTCGTCGCCTTTGCTTACAAAAGCTTCGCCAAACGAAAAGGCAACCAGGTTAATGCTTTCAGTTGTTCCTTTGGTGAAAATGATTTCTTCTCTGGATTCAGCATGAATAAAATCTTTTACCGAGTCGCGAACCGCTTCGTAATCGTTCGTTGCCTGGTCGGCTAAATAATGAGCTCCCCGATGAATATTTCCATAATACTCTACATGCAACTGTTCCTCTTTTTTCAGAACACACAAAGGCTTTTGTGAGGATGCTGCGCTGTCGAAATAAATCAATGGTTTATTGTAAACTTTTTGGTCGAGTATGGGAAAATCTTTCCGTATGTTGGCAATATCGAGTGTCATAATTGTTGGATTAAAATGAAAGCGTCTGCAACTAAGGGTCTCACTTTAAGTGAGGCTCTTAATGTGTTTTATAAATTAACAGTCGTACAAAACTAATGTTTTTAGGTAATCTATTTTGCGAAAGTCTTTATTGAAGCGGATCATTTATGAGAAAGGTACTATTACTAATATTTTCATAACTTTAAAATTAAGATGCACTTTGAAAAGAACCACCTCTATCATATTTATAATCGAGGTAATATCTCACAAAAGATATTTTATCAACGCGATAATTACCTTTTCTTTTTAAAAAAGATTAAGCAATACGTCACACCGTATGGTGATATTTTAGCTTGGTGTTTAATGCCAAATCATTTTCACTTAATGGTGTATGTGAATCATGTTGAGCTTCCCGCTTTTATTGAGAGGCTCACTCGAAGTGAAATTCTCAATAAAAGTTCAGCTAAAAACAGAACATTTAATGAATCTATTGGAATCATGCTTCGAACTTATACAAGAGCGATTCAGAAGCAAGAAAAAACGAATGGATCACTTTTTCAAGAGCATACCAAAGCTATCTGCCTTACCCGGCACGATGGTATTGACAAAGCTTGGTTCGATATGGAATATGGAACGATTATTAGTCAGTCTAGTTCTGAAAAAGAATATCCGGCAGTCTGCTTCAAGTATATTCATCAAAATCCGGTTGCTGCAAATCTATGTGATGAGTCGACAAGTTGGGAATTTTGCTCTGTTCCAGATTATTGTGACGGTCGAAATGGAAAGTTGGTAAATAGACAGAGGGCAGAAGAGTTTGGATTGATATAGATGGAGACAAAAAATGAGAGTCTCACTTTGAGTGAGACCCTCATCTGTTAAAATAGATCGAATTAATTTTTATCGCAAGAGTGGCATTTCGCCAATTCACCTTTTAGTCGCTTTTCAACCAGTTCGTCAATACGATCGCGAAGTGGTTCGATGCGGATTTTTTGCACCACTTCGTGTGCAAAGGCATTCATCAGCATCATTCGGGCATCGTCTTCACCGATTCCCCGGGCGCGCAGGTAAAACAAAGCATCTTCATCAATTTGTCCGATAGTGGCACCGTGGCTACATTTCACATCATCAGCATCAATAATCAGCTGAGGTTTCGTGTTCATTTGAGCCGAGTCGGTTAGCAACACATTATTGTTTCGCTGAAACGCATTGGTCTTTTGCGCATCGCGAACCACATGAATCCGTCCGGTGAAAGCTCCAACAGAATCTTCATCCAACACATTTTTATACACCTGATTACTCAAGCAATTTGGCTGAGCATGCTCAATGTTGGTATAATTGTCAACATGCTGTTTTTTATCGGTAAACGAGATGCCATAAACGTTGGCTTCGGCATGTTCTCCTGCAAATTCAACTTTCAGGTTGTTGCGGATCAAACCTCCATGCAGGGTTGCAACACTCGTTAACAAGTTTGAATTTGTTCCTTGTTTGAAAAACGACGAGTTGACCGAGTTCGCTTTATTGTTTTGGTTCTGAATGGTGTAAACATCAACAACTGCATCATCCCCGACAAATACTTCCGTAACATTGTTTGCCAAAAACTCACAATCACTCATGGTGTGATCACAGAAAACGACTTTGGTCTGACTATTTTTTTCGGCAACAATCAAATTTCGCTGCGTCGTAAAAACAGGATCTTCAGATCGCATAATGTTGATGACCTGAATCGGTTTTTCGAAAACAACATGATCGGGCACGTACATGAAAAAACCATCCTGTGCAAAAGCGGTGTTTAAGGTCACCATCGGGTCGTCAGACAAACCAGCCTGACGGTTTAGGTAGCTTTCTACCAATTCGGGTTTTTCGTTGGCAATCTGTTTAATGCTTCCAACCACCACCCCTTTTGGTAAGTTCTCCAAAGGCTGATTTTTAGCGTAATACCATCCGTTTACTAAAAGCACAACATGCGTATCCAGTTGAGGAACGTCGCAACGAAATGCTTCATTCAGATCAACATCAACTTTCTCGTATTCGAAAACATGTCGATAATTTTTGCCAAATACTCGTTCGAGGTTGGTGTATTTGTAGTTTTCGTTTTTGAATCCGGGAATTCCGGCTTTTTCAAAACGCTTGAAAGCAATTTCACGCATTCGGTTAAACAAGTTCGATGAACCTTCATCCAACTTATTTTGGTTTGCATAAAACAGCTCCGTGTATTTTTCGCTAAGTGCTATCTTTTTTGCGGTCAATGTCATACATTTTCTGTTTTAAGCCAATCGTATCCTTTTTCTTCCAATTCCAACGCCAGTTCTTTTCCGGCTGATTTTACAATTCTCCCTTGGTACAATACATGAACAAAGTCGGGTACAATGTAGTCGAGCAAACGCTGGTAGTGAGTAATAACAATGGTTGAACGACTTGGATCTTTCAAGGCATTAACACCGTCTGAAACAACTTTCAAGGCATCAATATCCAAACCGGAATCGGTCTCGTCCAAAATCGCTAATTTGGGTTCCAGCATCGCCATTTGGAAGATTTCATTTTTCTTTTTCTCTCCACCCGAGAATCCTTCGTTTACCGAGCGGTTCGTCAACTGAGAATCAAGATGTACCAGTTCTTTCTTTTCACGCATCAGCTTCAGGAACTCTCCCGCTGTTAGGGGCTCTAAACCCTTGTACTTGCGGTGTTCGTTAACCGATGTTTTTATGAAGTTGACCATTGGCACTCCCGGAATTTCAACAGGATATTGAAAACCTAAGAACACTCCCATGCGGGCACGGTCTTCAGCCGAGCGTTCCAACAAGTCTTCGCCTTCGTATATCACTTCTCCGTCTAAAACTTCGTACTCTTCTTTTCCGGCCAGCACATTGCCGAGCGTACTTTTCCCGGAACCGTTTGGTCCCATAATGGCATGTACTTCGCCAGCTTTAATTTCAAGGTTGATTCCCTTCAGGATTTCTTTCCCTTCAACAGCAACTCTTAAATTCTTTATTGTAAGCATATTATTTGTAGTTTCGAGTTCTGAGTTTTGAGCTCCTCTCCGGAACAAACTCAAAATTTTATATTAATATTCAAGATTATCCAACACTTCCCTCAAGGCTGATAGCCAGTAGCTTTTGCGCTTCAACAGCAAACTCCATTGGCAATTTATTCAGCACCTCTTTTGCATATCCATTCACAATCATTCCAATAGCATCTTCAGTTGAAATGCCTCGCTGGTTGCAATAAAAAATCTGATCTTCACCAATTTTAGAAGTGGTCGCCTCGTGCTCAACGATGGATGATTTATTACCCACTTCGATGTAGGGAAAAGTATGTGCACCACAAGTTGAACCTAAAAGCAAGGAGTCGCACTGGCTGAAATTTCGCGAATTGATAGCGCCGGGCAATACTTTTACCAAACCACGATAAGAGTTGTCGCTAACGCCGGCTGAAATACCTTTAGAGATGATGGTACTTTTGGTGTTTTTACCAATGTGCACCATTTTGGTTCCGGTGTCGGCTTGTTGGTGGTTGTTGGTTAAAGCAACCGAGTTAAACTCGCCAACCGAATTATCACCCATCAAAATACAACTTGGATATTTCCAGGTGATGGCTGAACCGGTTTCGACTTGTGTCCAGCTAATTTTTGAAGACTCACCACGGCAAATGCCACGTTTGGTTACAAAGTTGTAAACTCCGCCTTTTCCTTCTTTATTTCCCGGATACCAGTTTTGTACGGTTGAGTATTTTACTTCGGCTCTGTCGAGTGCAATAATTTCAACTACTGCTGCATGAAGCTGGTTCTCATCGCGCATTGGTGCTGTACATCCTTCCAGATAGCTCACGTAGCTGGAGTCTTCAGCAATAATCAAGGTACGCTCAAACTGTCCGGTTCCGGCAGCATTTATACGGAAATAAGTTGAAAGCTCCATCGGACAGCGAACTCCTTTTGGGATGTAGCAGAATGACCCATCAGAGAAAACCGCTGAGTTCAATGCTGCAAAGAAATTATCTGATGTAGGAACTGACATTCCCAGATATTTCTTAACCAGATCAGGGTGTTCCAACACTGCTTCACTGAATGAACAGAAGATGACTCCCTTTTCGGCCAATGTTTCCTTAAATGTTGTTTTTACTGAAACACTGTCGATTACAGCATCAACGGCAACTCCGGCCAACACTTTTTGTTCTTCCAAAGGAATACCCAATTTGCTAAATGTCTCTAACAAATCAGGATCGACTTCATCCAAACTTTCATACTGTGGTTTTTTCTTTGGAGCTGAATAGTAAATGATCTCCTGAAAATCGATTGGTGGAACTTTTAAATATGCCCAGTCTGGCATTGGCATTTCCAACCATTTCCGATAAGCATCCAACCGAAAATTCAACATAAACTCCGGTTCATTTTTTTTGGCCGAAATTAGTCGTATTACATCTTCGCTCAGTCCTTTAGGAATGGAGTCCGACTCAAAATCCGAGACGAATCCAAATTTATATTCTTGCGAGGTTACCTCGTGTAAAATCTTATCTTGTTCTTCCATATCCCTCTATTTAGTTCGTTCTAATTGTACGCTTGTATTAACAAACGATAAAATAGACTGTTTAAATTAATTGCAAAGATAAGCAAGTAAAGCTATTTTTGCAGTTGAAAACAATATATACACACCCAAAGGTCTGATATTTAAAACATGGATAATACAAGCACACAAACAGCACTGTCGACATTAGGAGAATTTGGATTAATTGAACGGTTGACGAAGGATATTCAGCTTCGCCAACCAAGCACGATGAAAGGAGTTGGCGATGATGCTGCTGTTCTTCACTTTGAAAACCAACATACTGTTGTAACGACCGACTTGCTGACCGAAGGCATTCATTTTAATTTGATGTATGTGCCGTTGAGGCATTTAGGATACAAAGCGGTGATTGTGAATTTGTCTGATGTTTTTGCGATGAATGCAACGCCAACCCAAATTACGGTTTCGGTTGCTATTTCCAATAAATTTTCGGTTGAGGCAGTGGATGAACTTTATGCCGGAATTCACTTGGCCTGTGAGCAATATAAAGTTGACTTGGTTGGTGGCGATACGACCAGCTCGTTAACCGGACTTACCATTAGTGTAACGGCGATTGGTGTTGCCAAAGAGGAGGATTTGATTTACCGGAACGGAGCTCAATTAAACGACCTGGTATGTGTGTCGGGTGACTTGGGTGGTGCCTACATGGGACTGCAATTGCTGGAACGCGAAAATGAGGTATTTAAAGTGAATCCGAAAGAGCAACCCAAGCTCGAAGGTTACGACTATATTTTACAACGTCAGTTGAAACCTGAAGCCCGTGGCGACGTGATTCGTGCGCTGAAGAATATTGGTGTAAAACCAACCGCCATGATTGATATCTCAGATGGTCTGTCGTCGGAGCTGATTCATATTTGCAAAGCATCAAAAGTTGGGTGTAGTGTTTATGAGGAGAAAATTCCGTTGGACTATCAAACCCGGAAGTTTGCCGATGAGTTGAGCATCAACCCACTGGTTTCGGCGTTGAATGGTGGCGAAGATTACGAACTACTTTTTACGGTTCCACTAACTGATCACGATCGGATTAAAAATGACCCCGACATTACCATTATTGGGCATATTGTTGAAGAAAGCTCAGGCACGAACCTGGTAACAGGAGCCGGTGCTGCGATTCCACTGCAAGCGCAAGGATGGAATCCGATTGGAGAAGAAGAGAAATAAAACTTAGTTTGGAATAATTCCCATTTTTTTCATCAGGAAGTTGGCATTCATGGTTGACGTAACTCCATCGGTTAGTTTGTAGTCAAAAATTAATTCGTCGTTATTTAGTTGAATTTCGAAGCACTTGTTGCTGACGTTTTTTGAGTACTTCTCTGCTAACGAAGTTAATTTAAGGTCGTGTGTTGCAACAATGCCAACAGCATTTAAACTGATGAGTTGCTCAATTAATTTGATGGAGCCGGAAAGCTTATCCTCGGAATTGGTTCCTTTCAGCATTTCATCAATAATAACAAAAACTTCCTGCCCCGACTTGATTTCATCCAAGATGGCTTTCAGCCGCAGTAGTTCGGCGAAGAAGTATGATTCATCGTTTTGCAAGTTGTCGGTCGTTCGCATGTTGGTGAAAAGCTGAATGGGTTTTAAGCTCAGCCAGCTGGCATTAACCCGGCAGCCGTTCATTGCAAGAATCATGTTGACGCCGATGGTGCGCAGGAACGTACTTTTTCCGGCCATGTTGGCTCCGGTGATTATCGCAATTTGCCCCAACCCGTTTTGCCGAAAATCATTACCAATGCATTTTGCCGACTTAATTAGCGGATGCTTCAGGTCGTTGGCTGTGACATGAAATTCGCCATCTTCAAACTTGGGAATCGTCCACTCCGGATGATTATGATTTAAGTTGGCAAAGCTTGATAAAGCGTCAAATTCTGCAATCACATCAAACCAAAGATTGATTGAATTTTTATAGTGCGCTTGCCATTGGTAAAGCTGATAACTGCAGCGTAAATCCCAAAGTAAAATGGCGTTTAATGCAAGCCCCACTATAATATTCTGGCGATAGTCGAATCGAGCCATTGTGCGCTGAAGCTTGTCGATTAGAGTGCTCGCTTTTTTGTTTTCGCAGGATAGCTTGTTTTGCAACTCTTTCAGCCTTGGAGAACTGAACTCTTTGTCTTCGATAAGAATTAACAATTCCTGATATCTGGCCAATAACTTAGACTGACTGCCAAATAGCTTGTAAAATGACTGTATTGTTTTTCGATGATAAACCAATACGCCGCCATTAATGACTAATGATAAAATAAACAGTGCCCATGGAATGGTTGTGAACTGACAAACCAAAAACGAAACGGACGAAAGTATCGGGAGAATTATGAGCAAACGTTTGATCGTTTTCGGGTTCTGAATGGTTGACTTTTGAGTAATTTTTTGCAGCAGGAAAAAGTCTTCCTCATCGTGGCTATGCCCTTTGGCGGCAAAAAACTGGCGCCATCTTGTGTGTTTCGCCAAGTCGACCAGAGCCGCTTGTCTTTCTTGCAGAGTCGTAATGTCTCTTTCCGGTTGACCTAAAAATGCTGCCAGTTTCTTTTTCCCTAGTTGAGTAACTGTCCGGTTAATAAATTGAAACAATGATCCCGGGCCAAAAATGTCCAAGTCAAAAGTAAAATGATGATGTGGATCGATAAATTCTTTTCCACTTTCGAACTGACTATATTCTTCACCCAGAGCCAGTAATTCTTTTTGGTTAATATCGACCAGATTGGTGAAGAGCTTTTTTTCTTTTTCCTTTTTCAGAAAAACTTTAATCCAATAAAAAAATAATATGGTGCCGGCTGTTGCGAGCGGGTAGGCAATCCAGCCTGAAACTTTAGGTAGGTAAATCAGGGATAGAATAATTCCAACAAATGCTAAAAAGCGAAAGAGCGCCAATTGTCTGATTTGCTTTTTTAGAGTTGCCAGCTTTTGCTGGTCGTAGGTCAAAAATTTCTCGTATTCATGAAAAAGGTCTTGGTTCATGTTTTATTTATTGAAGTCGGACCAGCTGGCTTGCCGACAATAATATCGTGGTAATGAAAATTGAAAAGACCAGCATGATGATATAGCTTTCCTCGTTGGTGAGTCCGGTGTGTTCCAGCTTGGGGAGTTTAAGCAGTAAAAACCGATTTTCGACAATAACGAGCAACTTGTAGATAAAATGACCGATTAAAATGCCAACCAACATTCCTGTCAGGATGTCGAAAGGATAATGAACTCCAAGATAGATGCGGGTATAACTCACCAGAATAGCCCAAAAGTAGATTAAAAACTGGTAACGAGTATTTTTGAACAGCCGAGCCGTAAAAACAGCAACTGCAAACGAGTTGGTGGCGTGCGATGAGAAAAAACCAAATAAGCCGCCTCTGCTGTGCACATAGTACACCAAATCCTGAATAGCAGGTTCGTGAGTAGGGCGAAACCGCTTAACAGTTTCCTTAAAAAAAACAGACACCTGATCGCTAATGACAATTGTGAGCGCAAGTAATATGAGGATTACAAGTGCCTTCATTTTGTACTTGCGAACAATGAAAATAATTAGCGTAAGATAAAAAATAGCCCAGGTTCCGGTTTTGGTCAGCAGTGACATGACAATATCCCAAAACGAATTGTGCATTCCATTGAAAAAAAAGAATATGGATTGATCAAGTTGTTTTATGGATTCGATAAATGCCATTACGAAGGATTCAAAATTTGCCAGATTTTATCTTTCAACTCTATAATTCCCTGATTGGCTACCGACGAAATAAAGTGATGCGGAATATCTTTCAATTCGGAACTAATTTCCTGTTTCAGTTCTTCATCCAGAAAATCCGATTTGCTGATTACCAGGTAGCGTTCTTTGTCCAGCAACTCCGGGTTGTACTTTTCAAGTTCATTTAATAGAACACCATATTCGTTCCGGTGGTCTTTGCTATCGGCCGGAACCATAAATAAAAGCATAGAATTTCGTTCGATGTGCCGAAGGAATCTTAGTCCCAGGCCTTTTCCTTCATGTGCCCCTTCAATAATTCCGGGAATGTCGGCCATAACAAACGATTGCTGATCGCGGTATGAAACGATCCCCAGATTTGGAACAAGCGTGGTAAACGGATAGTCAGCAATTTTAGGTTTGGCCGCCGAAACAACCGACAGGAGTGTTGATTTTCCTGCACTCGGAAACCCAACAAGTCCAACGTCAGCCAAAATTTTAAGCTCCAAAATCTTCCAGCCTTCAGCACCGTCTTCGCCCGGTTGAGCATAGCGTGGTGTTTGGTTTGTCGACGATTTAAAGTGGGTGTTTCCCAAGCCACCTCGTCCTCCTTTCACCAGGTATTGGGTTTCGCCATCTTTCGTAATCTCAAAAAGAAATTCACCGGTTTCACCATCTTTCGCAACAGTTCCTAACGGAACTTCTATGGTAATATCCTCACCATCAGCGCCAAAGCTGCCGTGCCCTCCGCCAGATGCACCGTGTCCGGCAAAAATGTGTCTTTTGTACCTCATGTGAAGCAGTGTCCACATTTGAGCATTGCCTCTTACAATTACATGGCCGCCACGTCCTCCGTCACCACCGTCAGGGCCACCTTTAGGGACAAACTTTTCTCTTCGCAGGTGAGTTGATCCTGAGCCACCATTTCCAGAGCGACAGAATATTTTTACGTAATCAACAAAGTTATTTTCAGCCATGGTATCATTTTGTTACAGTGCAAAATAAACAAAAAAAGACGAACGTATTATAATACATTCGTCTTATAAGTTGTGTTGTTTCTATTAAAGTGTTTTTACGGTCTCTTTCAGGCGCGCTGCAATTTCTTCAACAGATCCCATTCCGTCAATATCAAAATGCTTGTTTTGTGCAGCATAGTAATCTTTGATGGGGGCTGTTTTTTCGTGATAAACTGAAATTCGGTTTTCAATAATCGATTCGTCCTGGTCGTCGGAACGTCCAGATGTTTTGCCTCGGTTGAGCAGTCGGTTAATCAACTCTTGTTTTTCAACCTCCAGGCATAGCATGGCAGAAATCGGAGTTTTATTTTCGTCAAGCATTGCATCCAGTGCATTTGCTTGCGCTACCGTTCTTGGAAATCCGTCGAAGATAAAACCTTTAGCTTCTGAATTGGCTGTCAGTTTATTTTTGATCATACCAATTACGACCTCATCGGTTACAAGTTCTCCTTTATCCATAAACTTTTTGGCCTGTAGGCCAAGCTCGGTTTGTGCGGCAATTTCATTGCGTAATATATCTCCGGTTGACAAATGAATAAGCCCGAAACTTTCAATTAAAAACTCGGCCTGGGTTCCTTTTCCTGCACCCGGCGGACCGAATAAAACTAAATTTAACATGTTGGTAATATCTATTTTGGTTTTTTTTGAGTATCCTTCTTTAACTACTCTACTGCTTTGAAAATATCGATCAGATTGCGACCACGTCCGTCGTAATCCAGCCCATATCCAACAATAAAATCGTTTGGGATTTCGAGGCCGATGTAGTCCAGGTTTACTTCTTTTACAAGTGCATCGGGCTTTAGTAGCAGAGTGGCAACTTGAACCTCTGCCGGCTTGTGATCCTGAAGCTGTTTAATCGTATTGTCAATTGTTATCCCCGAATCCACAATGTCTTCTAAAATAACAACCGTTCTTCCTTCCAGACTTTCATTCAAGCCAATTAATTCTTTTATTTTTCCGGTTGATTGAGTTCCGGAGTATGAAGCGAGTTTCACGAAAGAAATCTCAGCATCGAGTAAGGTAATTCGTTTAAAAATTTCGGCTGCAAACATAAACGATCCGTTTAAAATGCAGAGGAACAGTGGGTTTTTTCCTTCCAGCTCTTCATTCATTTTATCAGCCATTTCCTCAATTACCGAACGAATTTTCTCGTAAGGGATAAATAATTCGAACTCTTTATCTAATATTTTAATGTTACTCATTGCCCCGATTTTTTTGTTATTGGAAAGAAGAGTTTTTAATCTGTTTATTTTCGATTATTTTAGCTCTGATTTTAAAAAGTTACAAAGAAACAAAAATTAATTGAAAAGATGGAAGCGAAAGTAAGTATCATAATGGGAAGCACTTCTGATTTGAGTGTGATGGAAGGTGCTGCAAAAATTTTAGACGAGTTTGAAATTCCTTTTGAAATTAATGCCTTGTCGGCGCACCGCACCCCGGAAGAAGTGGAGCGTTTTGCAAAGGGTGCAAAGGAGCGGGGAATTCAAGTGATTATTGCAGGAGCAGGAATGGCTGCCCACTTGCCTGGAGTAATTGCAGCAATGACAACGCTGCCGGTTATAGGTGTCCCCATAAAAGCAAGTTTGGATGGCTGGGACTCGATGTTAGCCATTTTGCAAATGCCTCCGGGAATTCCGGTTGCTACGGTGGCCATAAACGGAGCCCGCAATGCCGGAATTTTAGCTGTTCAGATGATGTCGCTGGGCGACAAAGAGTTGATGGGCAAATTGGAGAATTTTAAAGAGGAGTTAAAAGACAAAATTGTAAAGGCCAATAAAGATTTGTCAGAGGTAAAGTTTAAATTCAAAACAAATTAGTTTTTTGTTAAGCTAAAATATTGTAACTTAACGTTGCTTTTGTGCTTAAGGGTGTACCTGTTACACCCTTTTGTTATGATTAAAAAAGTCGTTTTTGTTATTTTTGTATTGTTGTGTGTTGACGCCGAAGGGCAGGAAGTCTTTCATACTCCGGCGAGATTTAAAGCAGTAGGCAATGCCAGTGTAAGTTTGCAATCGCCGCTTGCCGTGTGGTCCAACCCTGCGGGAATTGCCTTGGTAAAATTAACATCGGTCGGTTTAAACTACGAAAGGCGATTTTTACTGGACGAACTTCAAACAACTTCTGCTTTTCTTGTAATTCCCATAGCAAAGACCAACTTCGGATTTTCATTTTATCAGTTTGGCTATCACGCTTATCGCGAGAATAAGTGGTCCGCCTCGGTGTCCAAACGATTGGCTGAACGCTTACTTGGAGGGGCTCAATTTCATTATCATCAGCTATCTCTGGCTGAAAATGATCTGCGATCAGGAGCCCTGCTTGTCGATCTGGGTATTCAATTTCAACTATCGGAAGATTTTTGGCTTGGTGCTCAACTGTTCAATCCTTCGGAAGTGAGTCTTCAGCACTTGGCCATGAGTTATGATTTCCCTTTGATTTGGCGAGTAGGAGCGCACAAACTTTTTGAG
Source organism: Sunxiuqinia sp. (assembly GCF_055140945.1). Lineage (NCBI taxonomy): Bacteria > Pseudomonadati > Bacteroidota > Bacteroidia > Marinilabiliales > Prolixibacteraceae > Sunxiuqinia > Sunxiuqinia sp. Next base: position 939 of record NZ_JBSQYS010000041.1, on the reverse strand, counting down.
AAGACGGTGCTTTTTACTATCGAGATGAAGCAATGGGAAAAGCAGGCTGTCGGGTTTTGTGCCGGAATGGAGATCCAGCTGAAAGATCAATTTCAGTTACGTCTTGGGGCTGACAGCCGTCAACGACAATTCGCAATGGGAGTGGGTTATTCTCTACAGCACTTTCAAACCGACTTAACCTTTACTTATCATCAGGTTTTGGGATACACGCCGTCATTTTCAATTTATTACCAATTGCCATGAAAAGACTGATTCTTTATATCGCCTTTTCAGTTGTCCAGACTTTGGCTTTAGGGCAGGTTCCCGATTATGAATTTCAAGCTGCATTGGAAAGCATGATAGAGGCGGTCGTTGCGGAGAACGAAAATGCCGATGTAGCACAGTTGACTGAAGAATTGCAATTGATTAGGGAACAGCCGTTCAACATTAATCAAGCTACTCGTGAAGATTTCGAAAGGCTCTATTTCTTATCGGGACTACAAATCGCCAATTTGCTGGATTACCGCAAAAGATATGGTCAGATTTATTCACCATTCGAATTAAACAGCATTGATGGATTTGACCCGGATTTAATTCGGGTGTTGCAGGCTTTTGTGTCGTTTGGAGAGTCAGATAAAAAGCGTTTTCGATTTCGTCCAAGACAGGAAGTGATGCTAAGAGCGATTCGGCTTTTAGAAAAGCAAAAGGGGTATAAAGAACCGCGAAAATACCTAGGCTCACCTGAAAAGTTGTATCTCCGGTATCGGTACTCGGGGACCGGATTACATGCTGGCTTAACTGCGGAGAAGGATGCCGGCGAATCTTTTTTTTGTGAAGCGAATCCCGTCGGGTTTGATTACTACAGCGGCTATCTGAATTTCGACTTTCAGGACGGAAAGCATCGTCTTTATTTGGGCGACTATCTGGTTCGGTTTGGGCAAGGATTAACAGCCTGGCAAG